>JANQKH010000839.1 GCA_028281215.1 Phycisphaeraceae bacterium
CGCCGTCTGTGCATTTCGAAACTATCAGCGAATATCCAACCTTCGATCGGCCGTTCACGATCCTCATGCTGGGCGAGCAAAAGCGCACCTTCCTCGGCGTCGAACACTACAAGATTCGCGACCTCAATGAACTTCTCTCCTCCACCAGCGCACCCGCCGGGACGCCGCCCACATACACCGGCTGGGCGGTCAGTGTGCCGCTTTGGCAACCGGCGTTGCTGTCCGCGCTGCTGCCGATGCTTTGGTTTTTCCGATGGCGCAAGAGCTCGAAACCGTATCGCCGCAAGCGCGGGCTTTGTGTGAAGTGCGGCTACGACCTGCGCGGGAGCGCGTCCGAGTCGGCGGCGTGTCCGGAATGTGGAGCGACGCCGTGATGCGATGGTGTCTTCATCTTGCCGTGATCGTGTCAACCATGTTGTTGTTCGTGTTCGTCGTCGCCTGGCCGATGAGTTATAGGTGGGCGCTGGTGGGGACGACTGAATCAACAGGAATCGATATCCGGTATGGACGTATCAACGTCGAGCACGGCTGGCTATGGGAATATACAGACGCGCCCAGTCTCACATTCATCAACTCACCCAAGTCGCGGTCAGGGCTGAACCTGTTTTCGCTTGATAGGCTGGGTGACCGGCAATGGTCGGTGCTGGGCACAAAGTTTTACTGGACGCATGATGTGACCGAAATGATCACCGCGACGAATCCCATCAACGCCCAAAATCGGCGCTACGCTGGCTGGGCGGTCAGTGTGCCGCTTTGGCAACCGGCGCTGCTGTCCGCCTTGCTGCCGATGCTTTGGTTTTTCCGATGGCGCAAGAGATCGAAGCCGTATCGCCGCAAGCGCGGGCTATGTGTGAAGTGTGGTTATGACCTGCGCGGCGGCACATCAGAATCGGCCTCGTGCCCGGAATGTGGAACAACACCGTGATGCGATGGCTTTTCAATCTGACGGTGGTTCTCTCACTGCTGCTGATGCTGTCCAGCATGATCGGCTGGATGGTGAGCCGATCGTACACGGTGGCGTACACCCATTTTCCATTGCAGATCAAGATCGCGACGGGGTATCTGGTTATTGAAGAATCGTTCACGTTTGTCGGATCGCAAAACGGTTTTGCGAGCGAAGCCAACACCACAGGTCCGCACGACATTGAACATCAGGCCTATGGCGTGCTGGGCAGCCAATCGTGGTCCGTCGCGGGTGTCATGTATTACGTGTTGCCCGACTTTCGCACGACTGGTTTGAACGGTTATGCATTGTTTGTGCCGCTGTGGCAAGGTGTGATTCTGTTCTCGATCCCGCCGCTGTGGTGGTTGATCTGGTTTCGCAAGACATCAAAACGGTATCGCCGCAAACATGGGTTGTGTGTGAAGTGTGGCTACGACCTTCGCGGCAGTGCATCAGCGTCGGCATCGTGTCCCGAATGTGGAGCGACACCGTGATGCGATGGATATTAAACATGGCCGTAGCGGTGTCGCTGTTCCTGCTGATCGCCACACTTGTGGTCTGGCATGAAAGCCACGACTACGGCATGATCTACAGCAACGATCCGTGGCGCATCACCCTCATCGACGGCGACTTGATGGTGGAGCAGTCCAACATGTTGCTGGGCGGAACCGAGCTGGGCATTTCGATCGAACATTTTGACCCACCTATGAACATCCGTGAACTGGCGCCGTGGGCTTACGGCGAAAAGCAATGGTCGATTGGTCACGTGGACTACTACGACGTGGAATTCACCCTTACCGGCCCAACGCCGGGCGTGTTCTTCGGCCAAGCGCTGATCGTCCCCCTTGGCTACCTCGCCGTCCTTTTCGCCATCCTGCCTCTGCTCTGGCTTGTCTGGTTGCGCAAACGGTCGCGATCCCATCGTGTCAGGCGCGGCTTGTGCGGCGCTTGTGGTTATGACTTGCGCGGCAGCACAAACAAGGCCGCCGCGTGTCCCGAATGTGGAGCGACACCGTGATGCGATGGTTGTTCAACTTCGTGGCGGGGCTATCGATGTTGCTGTGCGTGTTCTGCGTCGTCGCATGGCTTGCAAGTGATCACTATGCCGCGTCGGTCACGTCCTACCCTGCGAGGATGACGGTCTACCGTGGTGATCTGGTTGTCGAGTACGCAGAGGGTTTTGTCCCGGAGGAATCATTTGCGATGGACTATCGCAAACTTGGTGGCGTTTCCGACAAATACCTGCTGCTGGGCAAAGCCATGGGCGTCCAACAATGGTCCGTTGCCGGCGTGGATTTTTTCCATTTGGAAGACTTGACGATGAAATGGAATTCGATGCCCAACAGACCAATGGTGTGGGTAACCGTCGGCTGGGAACTGCATCTTCCGCTTTGGCAACTGGCGCTGTTGTTCGCCGTGATGCCGTTTGTCTGGTTCCTGCATTGGCGAACGACATCCAAGCGCTACCGCCGCAAGCGCGGCCTGTGCGCCACCTGCGGCTACGACCTGCGCGGCAGCGAAAGCGCCGGCGCGTGCCCAGAATGCGGGGGTTCGGCATGAATCGAAAACTGCTCAATCTTGCCACCGGCTTATCGCTGCTGCTGCTGTTGCTCACCGTGCTCGCGTGGTTTGAAAGCCATGTCTACATCACCTCGTTCACGGCCTGGCCGACGCGGGCCAAAGTGATGCACGGCGACCTGTTTATCGAACACTCGTTGACCTGGGTGGGCCAAACCGAAAGTGGATTCGCCATCAGCGACTTCGGCGACAACGCCGGAAGTCTCGACCGGAGTTTCTACGACATTCTCGGCGGGCTGGAATGGTCCATCCTTGGCGTCGAATGCTATTCCGTGATGGAACTGCCCTCGTTCACATCGAGGCCCATGACCGCGACGAACCCGCCGCCGCCGCCACCACCAACCCCATCTGGCTGGGCGTTGATCATTGCGTTGTGGCAACTGGCCATTCTGTTCGCGGTTTTGCCGCTCCTGTGGCTGGTGTGGTTCCGCAGACAGTCAAAGCGATACCGCATCAAGCGCGGTCTCTGTCCGGGATGCGGTTACGATCTGCGCGGCAACACCAATACCGCGGCGTGTCCCGAGTGCGGGAAAACAGTGATATCGGCGGCGCCCGTCAGCAAAGTAGAATGAGTGTTCGCTTTACCACGGAGTTTTTCATGTCAGCCAAACTTGTCGCCGTCGGTTTGATCGTTCTCATATCATGGATGGCAGCGCCAACCATCGCCGCGCCGGCGGACGGCAAAACCCGAGTGACCATCGAAGACAATATGGGCTTTGTCGGCACGGCTTGGGTATTTGAATTCACCTCAGACGGCACGTGGAGGCATCGCACGTACTTTCCACGAAACAAGAAGGGCGAAAAGACCGGCAAGCTGAACAAGGCTGACACCAAAGCCTTCCTCGCCAAACTGGAAAAGGCTGGTGCGTTCAACACGAAAGCCAAAGACGTGGAGCCTTACAACCCACAGGTCGCCGACGGTGCTTACTTCGCGGTGATCAGCCGGGAAAAAGTCAAAGGCAAACGCGGTCGGTTGCACTTCAAACACGGCGGACCAACCTCAAAAGCGGTGAAAGGCATCATCGATCAACTCATCGGCGGCGCGGCGGAAAAGGAATGACCGCCTTGTATCGTGCGGCATGCATTGGAATCCTCTGGTGTCAGCGTCAACATCCAAACGAGATTATTGTTGTGCTGCTTGTCGCTATCCCGTGCGAGGCTTATCCGGACATCACTGCCCGGAATGTGGTTCGGACTTGAATGAAATGGGCGTTCTCGCGCCGCGAAAACTTTCACTCTTCAGTTGGATATGTATTGGACTGGCGGCCGCGCTTTGTTGGGCGGGAATCTGCTATCTGGTTGGGCTGGTGCTCCTGCTGAACCTGCCCGAACACCTTTCGCCGACGCACTATGTAAGCGGTGTGACAGTGCTGCTCTTTCTGATCGGCCTCGTTGCGTTGAGTCGAAACCTGCAAAGGGCCTGGAAACGCACCGGTCAAATCAGCTACCGAAAGTATCAATCACTCCTGTCCCATGACCCGTATCTGCATGATCGCCGATGAACGAGCCGCGCTGGCATGGGTGATGATGTACATGTTGATCGAAGAGGCTACTTCTTTTCCACACTCGCTTGCTGCGCCGACGGCGGCGGATCCTTCAAGTCCTGATGCAGGCTGATCACCTGGTTCAACTCCGCCTGAATCTGCGCCTTGCCTTTGGCCATCTCTGCAGGCGTGAGCTTACCGTTGCGGTTGGTGTCCCATTGCTTGAGGTACTCCGTCCGCCGTTGCAGTTTCTTCCATGAATATTCGTGCAGATGTTTCTGTTCGGGCTCGTCCAGCCGGCGGTTGCGGTTCTTGTCGAACGCATTGAGCATGTTGCGGTACTGACCGGCGGTTTTCTTTTTCGCGGCGGCGAGCATGCTGGCGTCGGGTGACTTCATCCGCTTCTCAAACGCTTCGCGGGCGGCTTTTTGTTCCTTGGTTTCATCCTGGATCAGGCCCATGCGTCGGTGCTTGGCTTCTCGGACCTGTTCAGGCGTGCGCGCTTTGCGAGCATTTTCATGCCGGGCTTTCCGCGCCGGCCGCGCCGGCGGGGCGTTACCCCGCGCATACGCCGATTCCGCCGCCAGCCACATGGCGGCGCAGACCATCAGCCATCGCATGGTTCGCGTGGTCGTATTCATGATGATGCCTCCTCGGGGGCCGAGCCTTGGGCTTCGACCGTCGCCGGCGTTGTTCTGGCCGGCGTTTGGGTGTCCGATCATCGGCAACAGCAAACCGGACACGGGAATCAGTGCTGGCAGGCGTGGTTTTCCTGGATCGCTACCAACACGGCGACTACCCCCACATTCAGGCGATCGGCGTTCAATACTGACTTCTGCACGGTCGGGTGGGTCGATGACCGCGTTCTTTTCCTATCGGAAACCCCTGTGACAAATGCACCCGATCCGCAAATGGGACCCGTTATGAGGACGTGGGAAAAAAATGTGATGGGCGAACCAGAGTGATGGCTTGCATTTGCGAAAAACGAATGGACGGGAGACTAGGAATCAGGGATCAGAGCCCGGCAGGCGGGGTGACTTCAGTCACCCTGCTCCAATTCAGCCGTCAATCCCATTCCCAGCCTCGACATGCCCGTTTGAAACATCCACTCCTCTCGCGCATCTAAAGGTATGGAAAACCCGCAGGAATTAGCCCTGCGCCGGCTTGTAAAATGAACACGCCCCGCCAACAGGCCGCTATACTTAATAGGAACGCTTGAAACCCCTTCCTGGGAGTTGTCACATGGGTGGATCGTCACAACAGTTGCTCAAGCAGGTCGCATCCCGCAAACGATTGGCGTCACTGGCCATTTGGGCCTATCGGTGTGTCCTCGTCCTCGCGGGGGTGTACCTCGTGGTTTTCCTGCTCGCGTGGATCAGCATTATCCCCAGTTGGTTCGGCGAAGGCACCGGCGCGATGGGCCCGATCAGCGTGTTGGCCGTGCCGTTGCTGGCCGGTTTGATCGCATTGATCCTTCACCGCGGCGCATCACCGCAGGAAGCCGCGCACGCCGTCGATGAAAAGATGGGTACGAAGGATCTCTACCTCACCGCCTCCATGCTCGAAGAAGCGCCGGGTGAGTTCGCGCCGTTGGTGGACAAGTCGGCCGAGAGCGAAGCACCCAAGGTGCAGGCCGCGGCTGTCGTGCCGTTCAGCCCGTGGGAACGTTTGTCGCACGTGGTGTTGGTCTTGGCGCTGTTGCTGGTCGGCGCGGCGTTCATGACGCCGTTTGATCCGTTCAAGGTGGAAGCCGAGCGTCAGCAGATCGCCCAGCGCATCAAGAAACTTCAGGAAGAAAAGCTTCAGGCGAAGAAGCGCGTGGAAGTGCTCAAGAGCCAAGATCTCGAAGCCAAGACGTCGAAACCCGTCGCCAACGCCGAGGCTGAACTGAAAAAAACCTTCGCGCAGATGAAGAAGGAAGACAAGCAGGCCAACCTCAAGAAACTGAACCAGCAGCAAAAGAAGATCGGCGAACAGTGGCGCCGCGCGAACGAGAAAAGCCTCAAAAACACCTCACGCGACCAGATGGC
>JANQKH010000862.1 GCA_028281215.1 Phycisphaeraceae bacterium
CGTTGTCGCCGATGGAACGCACGCCGCCGTTGTCGCTGGCGAAGAGGACGAATGTGTTGCCGGTGAAGCCTTTCTTATCAAGCGCATCGAGGATACGGCCCACCGCCATGTCCATCGAATGAATCATCGCCGCGAGTGTTTTACGTTTGCCTTTGAGCTTTGGAAAGCGGTCGATGTCTTTTGGATGTGCCTGGAACGGGGAGTGCGGCGCGTTGAACGGTACGTACAGAAAGAACGGCTTGTCACCTTTCTGCTGTTTGATGAACTTCACCGCTTCGCGCGCCATGATGTCGGTCGTGTAGCCTTCTTCCTTGATCGTTTTGTCATTGTGATGCCAATCGACTTCGCCTTCGCGTTCATGCGTGAAGTAATCGATCGCCCCGTTGTAGTGGCCGTAGAAAAAGGTGAAGCCGCGGTGGTTGGGGTGGTATTTCATCGATGAATGGCCAAGGTGCCACTTGCCGACGATGCCGCGAGCTTTGTAACCGGCGTCTTTGAGCACGTCCGCCATCGTGCGCTCGCTCGTCGGCAAGCCATACTTACGCCATGGTGGAATCACCGCACGCATCATGCCATAACGAATCGGCCAGCGACCGGTCATCAACCCCGCCCGCGTCGGCGAACACATTGGGCAGACGTAAAAATTGTCGAGTTTCACGCCTTCGTCGGCGATGCGATCAATATGCGGCGTTTGAATCTCGCCGTCTTTGCCACTGCGAAAACTCACATCGTTGAAGCCGAGATCGTCGGCGAGCAGGATGACGATGTGGGGTTGATCCGCGGCGTTGACAAAGGTGCCAAGCAGGAATGCCACGAGCAGGGCGGTTGACAGATGTATACAGCGCATCGACGCATTCTAAACACTCTCCGCCTCGATTATCATGTCACCATGAAAACTCGCATTCCGTACTGTGCCTTGTTCTTGGGTTTCCTCCTTCTCATCGCTGTGTCATCGCAAGCACACGCCGCACCGGAAAGACCCAACATCATCTACATCATGGTCGACGACCTCGGCTACGGCGATCTCGGTTGCTACGGCCAAAAGGTCGTCAGAACGCCGCACCTTGATCGTCTCGCGAAAGAAGGCTTGCGCTTCACCGATCACTACTCCGGCCACACCGTCTGCCGGCCGTCGCGCCTCGTGCTCTGGACGGGCAAGCATTCCGGCAACACGCCGATTGATGGCAACCAACCCTACACGATCAAGCCGAGCGATGTCCTCGTCTCCGAACTCATGAAAGAGGCCGGCTATAACGTCGGCGGTGTCGGCAAGTGGGCCAACGGCCTGCCCGGCACGCAAGGCGTCCCCACGAAAAACGGCTTCGACTTCTGGATGGGTTACCTCAACCAATCCAACGCGCACAATTTTTATCCCACCTACCTCTGGCGTTGCGCCAATGGGAAAGAAGTGAAGGTCGAACTCAAAGGCAACGTCTTGATGGATCATCCTGCGGCACGCGGCCGGGTCGCGCATCCGGATCATCGTGTCACTTACTCGCACGACGTCATGACCGAAGAAGCCCTCCAATGGATTCGTGCACACGGCACGTCATCACTCAAGGGCGGCGGCAAACCGTTCCTCTTCCACATTCACTGGACGATTCCGCACACCAACAACGAAGGCGGCCGCGTCACCGGCGACGGTCAGGAAGTGCCCGACTACGGCATCTACAAAGATAAGGACTGGCCGAACGTCGAAAAAGGTTTCGCCGCGATGGTCACACGGATGGATGGGGATGTTGGCAAACTCGTGGCGCTGCTCAAAGAATTGAAAATCGACAAGAACACGCTCATTCTCTTCACCAGCGACAACGGCCCGCACCAGGAAGGCGGGCATAAGATGGAGTACTTCAACTCCAACGGCGACCTCCGCGGCTACAAACGTGACCTCTACGAAGGCGGCATCCGCGTTCCGATGATTGCGTGGTGGCCGGGCAAAGTGAAAGCCGGCACGAAAACCAACCATCCCTCCGCGTTCTGGGATTTTCTACCGACAGCATGCGAGTTGGCAGGTGTGAAGCCGCCCAAGAATATCGACGGCATTTCCTATGTGCCCACGCTGCTCGGCAAAACCGACAAGCAAAAGAAGCATGACTCCCTCTACTGGCAGGCCGGCCAGAAGCGAGCCGTCCGCGTAGACAACTGGAAGGGCGTGATCACCGGCAAAAACAAACCGATGGAACTCTACCTGCTCGCCACCGACATCGGCGAACAAAACAACGTTGCCAAACTACATCCGGAGATGGTGGAGAAATTGCAAGCGGCGATGGATGATGCGGTGGAGTGAAAAAAACGCTCTACATTACAGTTGGAGGCAACGGCGGATGGGGGTTGATTCCCACTCGCTAATTCTACATGTTCCCGATGCTCAAAAACTACTCGCCGAAAATCCAAACAGCTTTATCGACGTATCGTAGCTCCAGCTTACTCCCGTCAAACGTTCGACCGCCCAAGCCCAAAAGCGGGGCTCGCATAGTCCCTTCATCCTGCGTGCACTTTGCAACGACACGGCGTCGGAGTATTTTCCCGTCTTTGCCAACTAGAGCCATATCAACAACTCCAATTTGACAGGGAATCGAACCGCCTCCAATCCCATTCACTGACAAAAAGCCAGGCGGCGTCTCCGGTTCCTCGCAAGATAGCCACTCAATTGCACCGCTGTGTTTTTTCCATACTGCTTGAGGTAGAACTGTTAGTGGTGCACCTGTATCAACGATGATTTGGTGCAATGGCGTGGATTCGTTAAACAAGAAAAACAAAGAGTAAATCCGTTCCTTGAAAATCAACTCAGATGTGGCATCGTTATTCCAGCGTGTGGTTTTGGTCTTTACTAAGAACAATTCGATGGGCACCATGGCAAGTTCACCGATAGGAAATGTCGTTATGGTCGTTTTCCAAATACGCGATCGTAATCTGGTCGAGTGGGATTCTCAGTTTCTCCGAAACTTCCCATCGTAACGTAGACGCTACTGATCCTGATCCTATTACTTTTCGTTTATGGATGGCTACAAAGGGTTCAGTGATGTTTTTCAGCTTGCCGTCGGCGAGTTGTTCGAAAAACCATTCCCAATCGTCGAGGGCATCTGGCATACCAAATGTACGGTCGCCATCGGGAAATACATCTGAACTGAATCCAGGGACTTCATGTTGTGCAGGCTGTTCATGTTCCAAGGACGACAATGCCAAATCGCGATTTGTGAAGACCTGAAATAACTTGTCTAAACTAGTTAGCCGAAACACTTCGTAGATTTGTGGGGGCATCGAACACAGGAACATCTTTCCGCCGCGCTTGCGTACTTCGTTGTTTACCGAGATCAACCATCCCAATTGTTCAGATCGAAGGTGTTCTACATTAGAGAAATCCAAAATGACATTGTGAACCTCGTCGGGATCAGTACGTAGAAATGATTCGACGACAGCTTCGGAACTTGTTGTTTCCGTGATATCAAGAACCAATGTGTTGTCGAAAATATCGAAATACAGATCCGGCATGTGGATAGAATACACCGCAAATTGGGCAGTTCAATGCAGCCAAGTCCATTTACTTATCAAGCCAAGTAGGTTCGGGCCTGCCCGGACACTATTGGAAGTGGTGCTTTCATTCCTGTCCGAGTAGGCTCGGACCTACCTATGATTGTGAAAAAGGCAGGTCCATGCATCCGGACATCAAAGCATTCAACGAAGCACAAGATAAAGGCGATCGCATGATCTGCGATGTTCTCACATCCCTGATCGACAAGCATTTGCCGGAGGCCCAGAGCAAAATCTGGCATCGTGAACCCGTCTGGTTTCTCGATGACAATCCAACGGTCGGATACAGCAAGCTCAAGGCCGGCATCCGACCTATGTTCTGGAGCGGCGCCGAATT
>JANQKH010000800.1 GCA_028281215.1 Phycisphaeraceae bacterium
TACCGCGGCGTGACCACCAAGCTTCGCCGTCGCACCCTGCCCCATGGTGGTCACGCCGCGGTAGGGCGGCGGGACAAAGTAATGGCCTTCGTGTGTGAAGCCAAAGAATTCATCAAAGCCGCGGCGGATCGGATGAAACTTCGCCGCGCCGCCGAGGTGCCACTTGCCGATCAGCGCGGTGGTGTAGCCGACATCATGCAGATGTCTGGCAAGCGTGATCTGGGTGGCGGGCAAGCCACAGGCGGGATCGTCGTTGTGGTGGCCGATCGGGTTGAACTCGTAGCCGAAGCGCTGCTGGTATCGACCGGTCATGAGCCCGGCGCGGGACGCGCTGCAATACGCGGCAGTGACGTAGCCGGATGTGAAGCGAACGCCCTGTTTGGCGATCGAATCGATGTGCGGTGTGGGAATCTGCTTGTTGCCCTGACAGCCGAGTTCACCGTAGCCAAGGTCATCGGCGAGCAGGATGATGATGTTGGGTCGACGGTTATGTTTTTCCTCACCTTTCGATCGCTCGGCTGCCACGCATAACACCGCCAGCCAGGCCATGGCGATCATCGTCCCTGTCGAAAAATCCATTCGCCTGCGCATGAACGATTTACTCCTCGGTCAGCCGATTCATGTCCTTCTTCGTGGTGATGTAAACGACACCGTTGTGCACCTGAAACACAGCCGCGTTGTCGCCACCTTTGGGGCTGGACTGGATGAGCACAAGTTTCATCGCATGAGCGGCGGCCACGTTGTTCAACTGCATGGTGATCGGCGTACTCTGCTCGACGCCCGCGGCTTCAAGCGCCGCCCAGTTCACAAAGAAACTGCAACCGGTCGTGTTGCGAAAGTAATCGAGCACGTTGACCAGTTTGTTCGCTTCAAAGTTGATCGGCAACGGTTCCTGCAACTTCTTGGCGATCTTCTGGTCGATCTCTTTCATTTTGCCGAACGGATTGGTCTTCGCCTCCAACTTCGCTTCGAGTGCTTTGACGTGTTTTTCCAATTTCGCGAGGCGCTGTTCGAGGTGATCGATCGCGGCGAGCAGCGCTTCTTTCGATTTTTCGTTGTGATTGCGTTCCTTCGATTCCTTGGATTCCTTCCGATCCGCAACAGCCGTGAGCGCAAGACCGAACAAGCCAATGGCGGCGATAATGGTGATATGACGCATGGCAGACCTCCGATTAATGGGAGTACCATGATAGTGGATCGGGGAAGGTGGAAGTGGAATGGCAAAGGCGTCAGGATTGTTGTCACGCGCCTTTCGATTTCGACTTTGCTTTTGATGCTGATTTCTTCTTCGCTTTCTTTTTCTTTTTGCGCGGCTTGGCGGTTTTCCCGTTGAGTTCATCGGCGAGGGTAACGTGGCCGTCCTCATCCTGTGAGGCGACTTCCAGTTCCTGCAACGCGATGAGCGCCGCGTTTTGCTCGGCTTCCTTCTTCGAGTTCGCCCAAGCGGAGCTGAAACGTCGACCGTCAATCTCCACGCAGACCTCAAACGCCTTGGAATGATCCGGCCCCTTCTCGTCCAACAGGATGTAACTGGGGTTGCAGGGCAGGTTGCGCTGGGCGAACTGCTGGAGCACGGACTTGAAGTTTTCCTGGTGGCTGGACGCGGCGGCGACTTCAATCAACGGCTTCATGTGTTTGAGGATGAATCGTTTGGCAGGCCGCATCCCGCCGTCGAGGTAAATCGCGGCGATGACCGATTCCAGCACCGCCGCCTGCACGCTGGCGGGTACAGAAGGCCGATTGCTCATCCCCTTGCCCAACGAAAGCAGGTTGATCAGGCCAAGCTTTTTGGTCACGGCGGCACAGGCGCGGCGGCTGACGACGGCTGACTTGATTTTGGTCAGATCGCCTTCCAGCCAATCGGGGAAGGCTTCGAATAGATACTCGGAAACGACGTATCCAAGAATGGCGTCGCCGAGGAATTCAAGGCGTTCGTTGCTTTCGAGGCGGTGACCGGCGCTGGAAGCGTGGGTCATGGCCTCGCCAAGCACTTGATCGTCCTTGAAGCGGTAACCGATGGCTTCAAAAGCTTCTTCAATCATGGGGCACAAATTACAATCCGACGTTCGTCATGTGGTCTACAATCCCGTTTGAGACGGCGCAATCGTCAGCCGCGACGTTGCACTGTTCTGATAACTCACACCGAGCGAGCCGTTCGATCCGACAGGTCCGCCTCGCCGATGAAGGAGTGTTCCCGTGAGGCTTGTCAATCATAACGACCCCGACTACGGTGTTCCAATGACAACCATTCTTCGTAGCCTTCCGTGCGTCGCCGTGTTTCTTATCGGCCTTCTCTTCACAACGGTGGGCCAAGCCGACGCACCAGCGACCGGCAACACCGCATCCTCTGATGCAACCGTGCCCGCCAAAGCCGCCGCCATCATGCCGCTCGACAAGGTCCGCATCGGCGCCAAGGGATACGGACTGACCGTGTTTCACGGCGTGAAGATTGAGCCGTTCCCCGTCGAAGTGATCAGCGTGATGCGCGATTTTGGACCAAAGCGCGGCGTTGTGTGGATCAAGTGCTCAGACCCCCGCCTTCTCAAATCCGGCCCCGTTCAAGGCATGAGCGGATCACCCATCTATTTATGGGAACCCGGTGAGAAACAGGAACTCGGCAAAGGCGGAAAACTCATCGGCGCCTTCGCGTTTGGTTATTCATGGACGCGCGATTGCTACGCCGGCGTGCAGCCGATCGAACTCATGCGCGACACCGGCACGCGCGCCGTCATCAAACCGGACGACGACAAAGCCGCCTCCAATTTGAAGTCTGATCGAAGGGCCCCCGCGCACGAATCGCTGCGCGCGATGCTCGGTTACGCCCAACAGGAAGGTTGGAGCGGTGAAATCACCTGGCGCGCGGACATGCTCGCCAAAGGCCTCGGCCTCGACCAGCAGAAAGACGTCGCCGCCAACGACGATACACTCCAACGCTTCGCGCCCACAAACCTGAAAGCCGACGGTAAACCTTACCGCATGATGCTTCCAATGGCGGTCGGCAACGCCGGTCAGGCCAAATGGCTTGCACCATTGCTCGCGCCGATGGGCATTGAGCCGATGGCTGGTCCAATCGGCGCCAAGGCAGGGTTGCCACCGAGCGAGATTGATCCAAAGAAGGTCAAACTTGAAGCCGGCAGCGTGCTCTCGTTACCACTGGCGTGGGGTGATGCCGACCTCAACGCCGCCGGCACTGTGACCGACGTGTTGCCTGACGGCAAGGTGCTCGGCTTCGGTCACTCGATGTTCGGCGAGGGTGAAATCGCACTGCCCATGGCGACGGGGTTTATCCACTTCGTTGTGCCGCGCCAGTCGACCAGTTTCAAACTTGGCGGCACGGTGATCATCAAGGGTTCCATCGTGCGTGACGAAAACGCCGCTGTCGCCGGCGTGCGCGAACAGGCGTTCAAAACCATTCCCGTCAAGGTGACCGTCGACAACGATGGACAGAAAAAAACATACACCTACACCATGGTGCAGCATAGCCGACTGACGCCCTCCATCGCCGCGCAACTGGCGACCATGAGCGCCGAAGCCGACACCAAATTACCTGCCCTCAGCACGGTCAAACTCACGGGCACGGCGATGTTTGAAGGCAACCGCAAGGTCACACTCAACACGTTGATCGCCCCCGCTGGCGGACCACGCATCATGGCGGAGGTCATGCCGCCTATCGGCTCCATGGTGCAGAACACGCATGACGAAATGATGTTGCAATCGCTGGACCTTCAGTTGAAGGTGACCCAAAAAGTTGAAGCCGTGCAACTGCTCGGCGCACGGGTCGAAAAGACGGAAGTGAATCCCGGCGACAAGGTAAAGGTCACCCTGACCGTGCAGGAGCAAGGCCAATCGCCCACAACAAAGGTCATCTGGGTCAATGTGCCGGATAATCTCGCAGCCGGCCAGTACCCGGTGATGGTCTCGGACGGGCGTTCGTACCTTCAGCAAAAGGTGCAGAACCGCCCGCACCTAGCACAGACGCAAAGTGCCAACGACGTATACGCATTGGTGCAGATGGTGACGAAAGTGCGTACCGATGCGTTCTACGTTGTGCTTCAGTTGCCGCGCACCGGATTGGCATTGGGTCGTCATGAATTGCCGCAACTGCCGTCGAGTCGCAAAGCCTTGATCGCGTCGGCGGCGAGCAAGGTCGCCAACAGCTACGCCGACACCGTCGAACAGGTCGTGCCCATGAACGCCGTCGTCGCCGGTCGCGTGGCGTTTCAACTG
>JANQKH010000875.1 GCA_028281215.1 Phycisphaeraceae bacterium
ATCCGGGCTGGGGTCGGCCGTCGTGTTGCCAGGCTTGCCGTTTTCAGCGAAAGCTGCGCCGGTGGTCGGGATGTCACCGATGGCCGGCAGGGGGGTGTCAAAGTTGGTGATGGCACCGGCGGTAAATGAAGAGCGTGAGGTGATCGATTCACCACGCGGCATTGAATTGGTAGATGGTACCCGAAAGAAAACACCGTTTACATTGGACGTGTGTTTCCATCGGTGCGCCGAGTCAAGATCCCGCGCGTGGGTAACGGTGGTTTCATCAAACCATGTGCCTTCGGCATTGCCGTCTTTGGTCGCGCCGTCTTTGGCGTAGGAACGCTTGTCCAATCTTGCGACGGGAATGACCGGTTCATGTTCCCCGCCGCCCGATGGCATCAGCAGCACCGTCAGCAGCGCCACCAGCACCAAACCCGCGGCGGTGAG
The DNA here is from genome assembly GCA_028281215.1 of Phycisphaeraceae bacterium. Taxonomy (GTDB): domain Bacteria; phylum Planctomycetota; class Phycisphaerae; order Phycisphaerales; family Phycisphaeraceae; genus JANQKH01. The sequence continues at coordinate 430 of JANQKH010000875.1, forward strand.
CAATGCTTTGCCTTGAGGTGAAACGGGAATCGGAAAGGCCAGGGGTTGTGTGGTGTGATCGGATGGGCCGTCATCTGAATCCGGTGTGATCGGCTTACTCAATTGCGTCAGCAGCGCGGCGCGTTTGGCATCGCTGAGAACCGGCGCAGGTTGCGCGTTGATACCTTCTTTTAGCAAGCCGACGGTGACGCGCATGTCGCCGACCTTGTCATGGCAACTGTCGCACGCATCGAGATGCGCTTCCAGTTCGATGCGCTCGGCTTCATTCATTTCGTCAAACAAGTACTGAGCCAGTTTCATTTCAGCCTGTTCACAGTGCATGACGAGGCTCCTGTCTGCGGGTCTAAATCACCCCTGCGGTTTTGAGTCGGCGTGACAACTCCGCCAACCCCTGATTGATCCGATAGCCCACGTTTCCAATGCTTACCCCGGTGATCTCACTGATCTGTCGAATGGTCATACCCTGCATCAGTTTGAGCAGCACAGCCTCTTTCTGATGCTCCGGCAGACGATGCAGTTCTTCAATCGCGCGCTGGCAGGCTTCACGATGTTCGAGCTGCCCCAACGCATCGGCGCCGTCGCCTGGTGAGGCATCGTGAAGCGACGGTGACGATGCCGATTGCAGGCCGTCGACCGTACCGGCGTCGACGGCGTCTTGCACGACGCGTGCCTGGCCGTCTTTGCGAACTTTTCTTTTTCGTAACGTGTCCATGGTCAGGTTGTGGGCCACTTTATAAAGCCAGGTTTGCACGTTGCGGACCGCGCCCTCGCCATGCTTACCGACATAGCGATGCAGTCGAAGGAACGCATCCTGCACAATGTCCTCCACCTCCGGGTCGTTCGGCCGAAGCAGTTGGCCAACGTACCGAAGCAGGGCGGACTCGAATTGCGGCACAATCTCGCTAAAGTCCATACGCTGGTTGTTCGCGTCGTTACCGACCGCGCTGGCCTCCGACGCCGCCAATGGAGGGGCTTCGGGGCGTTGATCTTTCTGCTCGCCGGTTGCACCGTCCGTCGGATGGGCCGGCCGATGGGTCTGGGGCAGACCTGCTTCCGGGCTTTCCGCGGACGGCCGCCGGGTCGGTTCTTCGCTCGGCGGTTGCGTCATGAACCCTGCCGCTTTCCTGGTCACATGAGATTAGACGCGTCAGACGGAAAATGTTCTAAATTTGTTGCGCAGCCACCGCGCGTTTTTCTCCGTCGAACGACCATGAGCCGATCGATTCCTATTCTAACCCTTGGGGCGTACAGATCGGCTTTCGCGCAATCTCAGACATGTGAATTCGGTTATTCAGCCGGTTGACGGGCGGGCTGGCGATTCCTAGCATTGGCCTTCAACCGACGTATGGGCCGTAGTTCAATTGGCAGAACGCTGGTTTCTGGTTCCAGAAGTTGGTGGTTCGAGTCCACCCGGCCCAGTTGAGGCGAACGAACTCTCGTTCGCCTGTTTTTTTTGGAATCCGCGTACGCGTTACGGCGATCACCATTCAACGCCCTATGGATGCACGCGGAGCATGTAGGTTCGCACATCCGCCAGTTCACCCGGTTTCCACGCAGCGTGGACTTGCAACGTGTAGACGCCGGTTCGCTTTGGCGTTCCGGACAGCACGCCGGTTTGTTGATCGAAAGACAGGCCGCTGTATTCCGCAAATGTTACCTTGGTGCGGTGGTCCTGCGGCTTGTGATGGGCGGACAAGTGCCAGAAGATGCGATCGTCCGAGTTGACCGTGAAACGAACCGAGAACGGTTGCTCCACCCGTGAGGCTGGCAGGGTATTCGGCCCGGTGATGGTTGGTGGTACGCGGCCCTTAATAAACCGCGCCGTCGCCACTCGGCTGGGTTGCATGCCCGGTCGAACGGCGAATGCTTTGAAGGTCATATTTCGGTCGATGGCAATCGGGGCAGTCCACTTCGGCGAGCGTTTGGTCGGTTCCGTACCATCCATGGTGTAATGCACAGCCGCGTCATCCGTCGGCATGACGATTTGAATCTGCGTTTTGTCTGTGAACACTCTTCGATTGGGGCGAATCTCGGGGACCGGCGTCGCCGCTTCATACACCAACACTTTCTTGAACCACAACAAGACGCGATCCGACAGTTCAATTGGCTTACCATCGATGGGCGACGGCGTCGGCGTTTTCAGATCGGGAACATGCACGGCCCGCGCGCCTTTCCATTTCTTGCGAGGGTGATCGATCTCCAGCGGGAAGTACGTGACACCGGCCGCCTTTGCCGGCTGATCGAGTTTGCTCACGCCACCGATGCCGACGTAGGTGCAAATAGCAGGTGTAGCAGGTGACAGGTTGTTCTCAAATTGATTGAAGTCGGCTTGCAGGGCTTGAATGCGCGCGGAGCACGAGCTGTAAATTGGACGAGGATGATGCATGGGCAACGCGGGACGCAGGTTGCCCTTTTTGTCCGGCCGCGCGATGCGTCGAAGGATTATCTCGTTGCGTTCGTGCGTAATCGGCAGCCATTCAGTTGTAGCGCTTTTTGTGCCGAGTTCCAGTAAATCGCCCGGTTCGCAGAAGGTGGCGGAGGAGGAAAGCCATCCGCCCGCTGAGAAACCCCACGCGCCCATCCGGTTGGGATTGATGTGATATTTCCGGGCGTTCTTGCGCAGGAAACGGACGGCCGCGTGATAGTCGTAGAACACTTGTGGGAAAATATCCCTGCCGAGGATGTAATTCAGATTGCCGACGGCGAACCCTTGCTGCAAGGCTTTGTGCATGGCGTCCTTGCAGAAGTTCTGATCCTTGTCGCCTCCCCCGTAGCCGCCGCCGTGGACGAACAGGATGAATGGATACCGCTGATCGGGCTTGGCATCCTTTGGCCAGTGAACGTTCAGCTTGACCCAGCGGTCTTCCACGGCGCCGGTGATGCGGTTCGGCCGATAGGTTACGTCCAAGGCGTTGTGAGCATGAGGAATGGGTTTGGCATCGCGGTACCGTGCGTCCGCCGCAAAGGTCGGAAGACACACAATCACCGCAGCGATGGCCGGCTGGATGAATTGCCAAGCACGCATGCGAAGCTCTCCTTAGATTACGAACACATAAGGATTGTCGATTCGGCAGAAAGGTAACGCGGTCGCTTCAGGGCGTGGTTTTCGTGGCGCTCTGTTTCTTAAGTTCTTCAATCTTCTTCTTGTATTGCGCCGCTTCAACGCGACGACCCGTCGCTTCGAGAATGGTGGTGTGGTTGAGCAGCGCCACCATATGGAAGGGATGGGTCTCGCCGAGCTTCTTGCGAAAAATAGAAATCGCCAGTCGGCTGAACGCCTCAGCGGATTTGAAATCCCGGGTCAGGAGATGAAGCCGACTTAACGTGTAAGCGGTTTGTCCGACGGCGACGTGATCGAATCCTTGTTTCAGGCCGCGTATGGAATGTGCTTTTTCAATTAGCGGCAACGCCTTTTTGAAATCGCGTGTGAACTCGTAAAGTTTCGACTTGTCCTGCAAAGCTTGCGCGTGCGCGAGGCTGTCGGGAGCGCGCTTTTCTACGGCAGCCAACATCTTGTTGAACCACGTCTCGGCGTCTTTGAATTTTTTCTGCGCGAGCGTCGTGTTGCCCATGTCACGGTAGGTCTGACTGAGCACGGGGTCGTCCGGTTCCAGTCGCTTCTCGCGGATACGCAGCGCGTTGGTGAGATGGGCTTCCGCCTTATCGTGCCGTCCGCGCTGTTGTTCGATGGCGGCGAGATTGCTTAACACCGCAGCGACGCTCAGATGTTCCTTCCCAAAGTGAGCCTCGGCGATTTTGAGCATCCACCGGGAGTTCTCGATCGCTTTGTCGAATTGCTTGGTGGCGCGGTGCACCAGGCCGAGATTTTGTAGCGTCGCCAGCAGATCCGGGTGAAACCGATCGTTGAGTTGGACGATGATGTCGCGAGCCTGGGTGAGTGCGTGTTCCGCTTCCCTGTATTGCCCCAGTTGAGCGTGGGCGGCGCCGAGATGGTCCAAGGCGGCGGCGTAAATCTGACTGGCCTCGTCCTTCTCCTTGGCGATTGCAGCAGCGCCTTGAAAACGTTTGGCGGCCACATCAAATCGTTTCGCGGCGAACGCTTCCTTGCCTTCACGCATCGCGCGATCGTAAGGTGTGTCCAACGGTTGCAGTGCTACTGCCGTCGAAACCGTGCAGATTACACAGACAATCATCATCCACGCATGGGTTCGTGACATGCTTACACCTCGTGATGGTTGTTGCATTGTACCGCCGATGCGGGAAACGCCCGCAAGGACATCGACGCGGTTATACGTCATATTTCCATCTCAGCACGTCGACCATTGCCATCAGGTGATCCTCGAAGGCGAACCAGGCAATGAGGCTGAAAGTCCCCCAGCAGATCGCCAACCCGAGACGATGTTTTCCCTTGATGCGAACGGCGAGGATGGTCAGCACCGGTCCACCAATCAGCAGGGCGACGAATGGATAAAACGTCGGTTGATGCATCCACGCCCAGATCAGTTGCAACAGATGCGCGCGAGGCGGATGCCATGTGGGTGCGACCCACCAGGTCAACAGCATCGCGCCTTGCAGCAGGGTAATTGCGATGGTGCACTTGGCGGCGAACCAGCGTTTGTGCCGGGGTTTGATCAGTTTGCCGCGGCGATCTGTGATCGTTCGCTCGCGCGGGCGCGCTGTTTTCTTTCCACTGGCCCGCTTGGAATTGTTGCGCTTCTTGGCCGAAACGGTGGGCATGAGATCTTTGTCGGTTCATCGTGACGGACTGGTCGAATTCCAGCACATTACATGCTGATGGCACCGGCTTCCCACGCGTGTTTCGCTAGTGATGCGGCGGCGAACGGATTCTCCAACCCGCGCAGGTCAAGCACGACCGGTCCCGTGCGCCCGGTCGCCAGGTCCAGCGACAGGCGGTAGGTCAGCACGTCGAGGTTGCCTTCGCCGACGGCGCAGCGCACCGCGCTGTCATTGATGTCACTGAGCCGGGCGACACCCATGTTTCGGCCGAGTTTCTGCGCTGCTTCAACAGCGTTGATCTCCTTGGCCAACAATGCGGCCGGATCGAACCCCGCTTTGACCGAGGTGTTGTCGACGGCTTCCAGCCAATCGATGAGCGCGTTCAGGTTGCTTTCATGATGCACGGCGAGGATGACACTGTGTCCGTCGGCTGCTTCGGCGAGTGCGGATTTGACGTCTTCGGTCACCTCCGCCACAGGCAGGCCGATGCTGACCGGTATGCGGCCAAGGTCGGCGGCAAGGGTGATCGCGGACAGACAGGCTGAGACAGCGCGGTCGACGAATTCACTCTCGGTGAAGTGTCGCTTGAGGATAAAAAGGTCAAGACCCGCCAGTTGCATGTCATGTCGGGCAAGCAGGCCGAGCAGGTCTTTGCGGGCTCGTTGGGTCAGGTCGCGCGGGCGAATGCCCGAAAGCGTCGCATCGAGTTGCACCGCGTCGAAGCCGAGTTTTCGAGCACGTTCAATGGCGCCGCGCACCGTACCGTCGCCAGCGGCTACCAAAGGTTTGATCGCCGGCGCCAGACGCAAGTCCGAACCGTGTGTCAGAATCGACATGGAGTCATTCTAGAAGACACACCATCGACCTGCATGTGGCAGGAGCAAACTTGAATGATCGAATCACGTGTCGGATGCATCAGGGCCGCGCGACAGGAACCGCTCGAAGATAATTTCCGCGCAACGCGCCGCCTCGTTCAGTTGCACGGGACTGGTATCCAACACGCCGGTTGACTGCCATCCGTCGAAGGTGTTGACCCAACCGCGCTGCACCAGGTCGTTAAGTCCATGAATCACCCGGCTGCGTTGGCCTTCCAGGTGCGGAACGGTCAGCAAGCCGACCGCCGCGCCGGCGGTCAGGGATTCATACACCATCGAAACGCTGTCTTCCGACACCCAGACGGTCGACGCTGTATTCAAATGTTCGCCGACCCATTGCGGACCAGTCTGCTCGAACGGGACGACGGTCAAGGCATCGCTCGCCTGCGATACCAGTGCCTGCGCCGTCGATGATGGCGTGCGGCGGGAGGTGGTCAGAGTCCAATGCATGCCGGAGTCCGCGCCGACAATCTCGCTGATCTGTGACAACAGTCGGCCTTCGTCCCAACCATGGTGCTTCGACGGACCGCCGATCAGGAACAATCCTTCGCCGGTCAACGTCGCCTCGCTCGGCTGAATGCGATTAACCGCGCCGTCGGTCAGCGTGACAGCATCGGACGCGGGCACGCTGTCGTGCTTGGGAATAATGCAATGATCGAACCATCGGCAGGGCATCTGCGGTTTCATCATGACGACAATGGGGCAGCGATGCACACGTCGTGCGGCAAGCATCGGGCGATGCGTTCGCCGACCCGCTCCGATCAGCATATCCGGCGCGGGCAGGTCGCGCCCCAGCGGAAAACGCCGCAGCAACCATTGCATGAAGTAGCCGCCGTCTTCACGCACATCAATGGTGTGGTGATCGACCGACGCATGGATCGCCAATGCTTCAATGAGGCCGAGTGCCTGGTTGGCATGTCCCGGTTTGCCGTCGGTGAACTGCCAGATCACGCAACGTGGTTTGGTTTCATCTTCACCGGCGGTGGACATGTCGGCATCATATCGAAGCGTGCGCCCAATCGGGGTTTGCAAGCCGAATCGATCGCCGCTTTACTACGCCGATCATGAATCACCCTTACGTTCCCAGTCCCAATCGCTACGACAACGACCAGATGTACCGCCGATCCGGCAGGTGGGGGCTCAAACTGCCTGCGATCACCCTCGGTTGTTGGCATCACTTCGGCACATTTGCTGATCACGACAACAGCAAACGCATGCTCTTTACCGCGTTCGATCACGGCATCACGCACTTCGATCTGGCGAACAACTACGGTCCGGAAGCGGGCAGCGCCGAGCGGCGCGTCGGCCGCATCCTCAAGGAAATGCCGCGCGATGAACTGTTGATTTCCTCGAAGGCCGGTTATCTCATGTGGCCCGGTCCCTACGGGGAGTGGGGATCGCGCAAATACCTGCTGTCGAGCCTCGATCAATCACTTAAGCGGTTGGGAGTTGACTATGTCGACATCTTTTACAGCCATCGATGGGATCCGAACACGCCGCTCGAAGAAACACTCAGCGCGCTCGATTCGGCAGTGAAGCAGGGCAAGGCGCTCTACACGGGCATCAGCAGTTACAGCGCGGCGCAGACCCGCGATGCCGTGCGGATTGGGAAGGAAAACGGATTTGCACCGCTGGTGATCCATCAGCCGAACTATTCGATGCTCAATCGCTGGATCGAAACCAAAGGCTTGATGGACGCTTGCGCTGAGACCGGGCTGGGCATCATTGCGTTTTGTCCGTTGTATCAGGGCGTGTTGACGGACAAGTATCTCAACGGGATCCCCAAAGATTCACGCGCCGCCGACCCGCGCGGATTTCTGCGTGAAAGCCAAGTGCATGACGATGTGGTCCGCGTGGCCGGCCAGTTGAACGACATCGCAAAGCAGCGCGGGCAAAGTCTAGCGCAGATGGC
>JANQKH010000002.1 GCA_028281215.1 Phycisphaeraceae bacterium
TGTGACCACAGTCGTAACCAGAATGCCAAGGATGGCCATGCCCAGAATCAAATCGGTCATCAAGTAGCCGCGCCGGGTTATCCATCGCTTTGTTTTCATAGGTGAAATCAACCTATCAAATCGCGTCCAACGCCGTGGATTCAATCAACGACGCCAAAGGCAGCAACAACGACACGACAAACAACCCGACAAGTACAGCGGCGATCGTCACCATCAACGGCAGAATCGTTCCGCGAATCACCGCCGCCATGCGACTGAATCGACTTCGATAGTACCGTGCCACAAAGTGCAACACTTCATGCAGATTGCCTGACGCCTGCCCTGTGCCCATCAACCCGATCAACAAGTTGGGCATGCCGGCCTGTTTCGCCGACGCCGTGATGTCATTGCCGGATTCCAGCAGCCGGTGCCATTTGAGCAACTGCGCCTTCCACACCTTGTTACCGGCGCCGCTTTCCGCATGGACGATCGCCCCAGGCAAGGTCTGGCCGGCTTCGAGGCTGTCAGCGATCAGTGCGAACGCATCGGCGTAGCAGCCCGGTCGAACCGCAGACCTGCAGATCGGCAGATTCCACTTCATCCAATCCATACCAGGAATCAGATTCGGCAGCGACCCGCCTCGCAACAGATCCCAGAACATTTTGAAAATAAACCCACAACAGACGACCGCGGCGACCAGAAACACAATCGGCATGTAGACCGCCCCATCCTGCATCAACCAACGGGTCAGCGGCGGCAGTTCCGCGTCGAAATCTTCAAATATGTAAGTAAACTTTGGAAAGATAAACACACTAACCCCACCCATCAACAACAGCAACATGGTCAGAATCGAAGCCGGGTAGACGAACATGAGAATGCTGTCGAGCGATTCGCTGCGCGAGATACGGCGTTCCTCGGCGATGATGCGGTTCAATTGCGGTTGAAGCCGACCGGTGCGCTCAGCGGCGCGAATCAAACGGATTGCGCGGTCCGACACTCCGCAGGCAGTGATGTCGATCGCGTCGGCGACGCCCATGCCGTTTTCCAGGTAGTCCGACAGCCGGCGGAGTTTACCGCTAAGCACGGATGATTCACCGTGCGCCGCCGCGTTCATCATGTCCGGCAACGGCGCGTTCAGTTGCATGGTGTGTTCGATGCATTGAAGAATGAAAACGCCTCGGCGGCGGCGCTCCAACACCGCCGTCCGCGCGATGACCAGGAAAAACACGACCAGCAAGAAGATGTCGCCCACCACGAACACGGTCACGCCGGTCATGATCGCCAATGCGAACAGGATCGCCATGAGAATCAGGATGGGAATGACAACCAAATGCATGATTGAACACTCAACAACAATCAGAATCCGGATACCGACTGAATCAAACTGACCAACGGCAGGAACAGCGCCATTACGACGATGCCCATCAGGACAGCCATAGCCGCCATCAACAATGGCGCGGTCATGAGTTGCACGGAACCCACACGAACATCCGCCTGTTCTTCGTAAAGATTGGTGATGGTCGCCAGCGCGTGCGGCAGGTCGCGATGGCTCGACGACAGTTCAATGGCCGCGACGATCGTTGTAGGAATCGACCTCGGCGGAACGAAATCACCGAGATCGTGGCCGGCCTCGATCCATTCGCGAAGTTTTTCACCATCGCGTTTCAACGTCGGCGATCCCACGGCTTCACCCGCCAACCGAATCGCCTGCGGCAGGTCAAGCCCGGCGCTGACGGCAATCTGCAACGCGTCGCACCACCGCGCGCTGCGGTTGAAATGCAACACCGGCCCGATCAGTGGAATCGGAATCAAAAACGCGTCAACGAACGCCTGTTCCTTGCCCGACAGCCGCAGAAAGTGAACAAAAAACGGAACGCCGATCAACATCAGAATCAGCAGCAATGCCAACCATGGCGCCCAGCCTGTGGCGTCGATGACCACTTCAGTCAAGACCGGCAATGTGACATCAAAATCCTCAAAAATGGTGACGAAACCGGGCAACACAAACACGCCCAGAAAGATAACCAGGCCCGCCAGGGCCACCATCAGCAGCATCGGGTACGCCGCTGCCCGCCACAACGCAGCACGCAATCGTCCAACCAGTTCCAAGTGTCGGCCGAGATTCATCAACATCGCCGGCAGGTTGCCGCTGCGCACGCCTGCATCCATGAGTGAACCGTACATGGATGGGAAACTCCCGCGATGCTTCTCGAACGCGTCTTTCAATGACACGCCGCGGTCCAATTCGTCGGCGATCTCTTTCACCGTTTGCTTCAACCGGCTGTCATTCATGTCCTGCGCGATCAACTGCAAGCCGCGCTCAACGGGCAGGCCGGCTTCGGTCATGCGCGACAGTTGTTGATTGAAGGCGATGAAATCGTCGCCGCGAAAAGATTTCGGCCGCGCCGGTTTCGGCTCGGGGTCGAATTCGATCACCGAAAAGCCAAGGTGCTCCAGTTCCGCACGAGCAGCGTCGAGACTGACCGCCTCAACCGCGCCGCGCATCACAGGACCGTCCGGCATCTGCGCCGCGTATCCAAACGACCGCATCGGCGTGGAGGCATCACCTCCTCCGTCGGCGGGATTGCTTTCCCCATGATCGATTGGTTTGTGTTCCGCCATCGTTCAACCCCCGTCGAGAGACATTGAATCGATTTATCGAATTCAAGACAAGCCTAGCACGCGATTGACTTCGTTGCTGTCGGTCACACCGGTGTTCACCAATGCGTCAGCCGCCTGCTTCATCGTAATGTAGCCATCCTGCTGTCGCAACAAATCGTCGAGCGAGGCGGCGTCGGCGCATTTGAGACACGCCTCCCGCACATCACCTTCCATCAACGCAAACTCCGCCACTGGCACGCGGCCGGCGTAACCGCTTTTCCTTCGCCGACGTAACAACCGCTGCGACACCACACCAAACAACGCGCTGGCGATCTGGTAAGGCTCCAACTGCATTTCCAGCAACCGCGCCATCGCCCCACCGGGCGTGCCGGCATGCAATGTTGAAATCAACCGATGCCCGGACAATGCCGCTTGCACCGCCAGCGACGCTGTCGCCGCATCGCGGATTTCGCCAAGCGTGAGTACTTGCGGGTCTTGTCGCAAAATGCTTTTGAGGGCGCGTTCGTAGGTCAACTCACCAAACGGCGACACCTCAATCTGTGTGACACCGGCCAGATCCCGTTCGACCGGATCTTCCAGCGCGATGATGCTCAGGCCCGGCTGGGTTTGGCGAATGGTTTCGAGCAAGGCATAAATGGTGGTGGTCTTGCCGGAGCCAGCGGGACCGGTCAACAGCAACATGCCGGCATCGCGTCGGGCAAAATCATGCAGGCCATCCAACACACGCGGCGGCAATTCCAATGCTTCCAAACCGCGCGGCTGCGACAACTCTGCGGGTAAACGCACGACCGCGCGTAGACCGTGCGTCGTCGGCATCACCGAAAGCCGCATCGCGATGTTGTGCCCCTCGGCCGCAAAGGTGAGCCGTCCTTCCTGCGGAATATCTTGCCGGTAGGTGAGCAACTCAGCCATGACCATCAGCCGCGCGACCATTGATGTACCAACCCCGCGCGGCGCCTCTTCATGCAATTCGAGCAACCCGTCCAGACGAAACTGAATGCGATACCCCTGCCCTTCCGGCTCAACGTGAATGTCCGACGCCCGCCGCGCCACCGCTTCGCGTAACAAGCCATCGACGCGCGGCCGCGCGTCAGGCAGTTCTGACTTGACGTTTGTCATGGTTGTATTCTAGCCGATGGATATACGCGTCGTCAGTTGCGCGGCGGACGATGCGATCCCGCCTCAAGCGGCGGGGCTAATTCAATTCGAGCGTTTTTAAGACGCGCCGTTCGTATCGCGATTATCTCGCCGACAGGTCAATCAACATGATGTCCTTGTACCACGCTTCGGCGGGCGGGCCGCCGTGGATTTGCAAACCGATTTTGCCCGTCTGTTTGATCTTGTCATCCGGCTCGGTGTAGTCCACCGTCTGCACACCGTTGAGCCATAGTTGTACGCGCTTGCCGTTGCAGCGTATGCGGTAGTCGTTCCAGTCGTTCTGCTTCACGACGCCCTTCATCTTCTCCGGCTTCGGCCCCGCAAGCACCTTTCGCCGCCGCGATTCATCGTACAACTTGCCCCACCACGGGCCGCCCATGTCAGCCTGGTAACCGATCACTTCATGATGATTCGGAATGCGCACGGAACGAATCTGAATTCCCGCGTTGGCCTTGGCGCCGCCGAGCAGTTTCACTTTCAAACGAAGTTCGAAGTCGGTGTAGATTTGCTTCGTGCAGAGAAATTCATTGTGGGGAATCTTCGTTTTCAGGTTGCCGCCGACGATCGCACCGTCCTCGATACGGAACATCTTCAGGTTGCCTTCCCAACCTTTGAAGGTTTTGCCATCGAAGATCTTGACGGGTTTGTGCTCAGCGAATGCCGGAACACAAAGCGTTACAACCAGGACGAAAGGAATCAGATAGCGCATGACGATCTCCAGTGACTTGAAACAAGCCGCCGCGTGAAGTGGCGGGCGCGCCCGCATCGGCACGATGCAGCTCACGAATCAGGATCAATCATACCGGAAGACGCCCTTCCGCCACGCATACATGAAGGCGATTACGCTCGTCAGAATAAAAAAGAGCATACGGAAGAGGAACAGCGGAGACAGGCCGGACTCACTCGACAGGCTTGGGAACACCGTCGCCCACGGGTAGAGAAACACGATTTCAACGTCGAACACGAGGAACGTCATCGCGACGACATAAAACCGCACGTTGATTCGGCGATGCGTGGAGCCAATCGGGTTCATGCCCGATTCGTACACTGTACCTTTAACGTCGCCCTTGCGGCTGGGCCCTAATAGATGGGTGAGCGCCAGATTGCCTACGCCGAACAGGATCGCCATCACCAGCAAAATGCCGATGGGAGCGTAGTGGCTGAATTCCTGTGCGAGCAAGAGCATGACCGATTCACCTTGAATGCAATCCGCCGCAGAGGTTGAACCTTGCAACGGGCCAAGTTTAGCAAGTCGACCAAGCTGTACAACCGGCGTGAAAAACAACAGACGCCGACGTTGGTATGACGCGGCGTCTGCTCAGTAACAGTGTTGGTTGTGGGTGATTTGGATTGGACCAGAAGACCAGGGGACGATCAACTGATTTCCAAGAACCGCTCGATGCCGCGCAGGTCGCGGATGACATCGTTAGTCGCGATGATGGTGCCCTCATCGCCTAGTTCACCCTTGACTGGATGCTGCTTGACGATGTGGCCAGCGTAGTAGCGACCACCGCGACGCTTGGGGTTGTAGCCGGCAGCGCGGATTTTCTTTTGGCGCTTGTGCTCAGCGGCGACCTTCTCATCCTTGGCCAGCAACCGAACGATGGTCTTTTT
>JANQKH010000007.1 GCA_028281215.1 Phycisphaeraceae bacterium
GTTGATCATGGACGAAGTACAGGCCGGCTTCGGGCGCACCGGTGCGTATTGGGGATTTGAACATTACGGCGTCACGCCGGACCTGATCTGCTGCGGCAAAGGGATCAGCAGCGGTTTGCCGTTGTCGGCGGTGATCGGCCGGGACGACGTGATGGACCTCTACCCGCCCGGGTCGATGACCAGCACACACACCGGCAACCCGGTCTGCGCCGCCAGCGCGTTGGCGAGTTTGGAAGCGATCGAGGATGAACACATGGTCGCCAACGCCGCGGCGATGGGCGACGTGATGCAACCGCTTTTGCGTGAGATCGGCAAGCGCTTTGCCGACCACATTGGCGCGGTGCACGGCAAAGGTCTGGTCGCCTCGCTACACATGGTCAAACCGGACGGGATTGAACCCGACAAACCCCGCGCGATCGACATCATCCGCCGCTGCGTGGAAAAAGGCCTGCTCCTGTTCGCCCCCGTCGGCTTCGGTGGCGCAAGCGTAAAAATCTGCCCGCCATTGTGCATTACGGAAGACGCGGTACGCGAAGGCGTTGCGGCACTCGCCGACGCAGTGGCGGATTCAATCGCTTCTGGTGAGCTGGGTTGAACACCGAGATCACCGAGGGAAGACGAGGACATCGAGCGAGGCAAAGAACAAATTGGTTTGATTTGAAAACAAACATTGCAACGCAATTCAGTCCGTCACATTCCAATCGTTATCTACTGAATCCACTTATTCATCTCACTCCCACTCGGTGACCTCAGTGTTCCAACCAGTCGTCCCCAACCAAAGGAAAAAGACATGCCACTCCAAATCACCATCCTCGGCGGTGGGATGATCGTGCATGATCAGATTCTGCCCACCGTCTATCACATGCAGCGACTCGGACAGGTCGGTGACATCACCATCGCGGCAACGCGGACCACGCGGCTGCGCGATCTGGTCGGCGAACGTTTTGTGCAGGCGTTTCCCGGGCAATCGTTTGAGGCGATCCCTTCGCTGGATACGCCGGACGACCAGCGTTTTCCCGACGCGTGGCAGGAGGCGGTTAAGCGTTTGCCGCCGCGGCAGATGGTCATCGTCGCGACGCCGGACGAATTGCATGATGCGATGGTGCGTTTCGCATTGGAACATGACCAGCATGTGCTTTGCGTCAAGCCGCTGGTGCACAGGTATGAACAGGCGGTCGTGATTGAAAAACTGGCAAAGCAGCGCGGCTTGTTTGTCGGCGTGGAATACCACAAACGTTTCGATCGCCGCAGCCTTGAAGCGCGCGGCCTCTATCAGCAAGGCCGGTTCGGCGAGTTCAAGTGCGGTGAAGCGAAACTCGTTGAGCCTTACGTTTATCGCTCGTCCAACTTTCAAAACTGGTTCACCAAGGACAAGACCGACCCATTCACCTACATCGGCTGCCATTACGTGGACCTGGTTTACTTCATCACCGGCCTGAGACCGACCGAAGTCAGCGTGCAAGGCGTCGAAGGCGCGTTCCCGAACGGGAACATCGCACATCTATGGGCAACCGGCGTCGTGCGCTTTGAAAACGGCGCGCTGCTCAGCGTCCTCAATGGACTGGGGTATCCGGATCAAGGGGCGGGATCGAATGATCAGGGAATCTGTATGTTCTGTGAAGCCCCTGGAGACGGCGATGTGGGTTCGCTCATTCGCCACGACGACCAATTCCGCGGCGTCAGCCACAGCTATGTCGACGACGCCGGCGGCAAACACTTCGGCTTCGTCAACCCCGACTACTTCCGCCTGGTGCCGTGGGAAGGTGACGGCCTGAAACCGGTCGGCTACGGCTACGACTCGATCGAAGCGAACATCGCCGCCGCCACACAAATCGAAGCCGCCACCGCGACACTTCGCGCCGACGAAGCGACCGCCCAGCGACGGAAATTGCTCAGCAAGATCGACGACAAAGGTCTGATCGCCACGCCGGCGAATAGTGCGATCAACGAGCTGGTGGTGGAGGCCGCGCGGCTGTCGATCGGGAAGGATGGGGCGCGGGTAAAGATTATCTACGGCGATGGGCCGAGAGTCGTGTTGGTGTGAAGTTAAACCCGGCAACACACATTTGCGACAGCATGCGGCACGCTTTGCTTACGCCGCTTCCGACCCACCCGCATAGACTTCAAGTTCAGTGACGAGCAACAAATCCAGAACGCTGAAACTGTCATCGTCATTGTGGACGATCACAGTGCGCCCAGAGGGGGAGCGGGAAACGAAATCGCGATGCTTGACCAGGAAAACCCTGCCATCCGTCACGTGGATCGTAAACGGGCGAAAGGGGTTGGCATGAAGCGCGCTTTTGAACTGTTCCACCGTCATGATGGCATTATACCTGAAAGCAATTCCGAGGAATAGCTGTTCTTCGTAAGCTCGTTGTGAATTCGCGCCTTCCGTGGGGCCCGCCAGGAATGGCGCGTGACATGCCATCAATCAGCAACCGTTTCCCGCTCCGCCTGCCGTTCTGCTGCCTCCATCTGCCTCTTGTGACGCGGGGCGATCACTTTCTTCGCCAGGCCCATCCATTCCAGCAGTTTGATCTCGTAGTAGGTGATGTCCCATTCCCACCAGCGATGTTGATTGGACGCGCTGGCCTGGTCGTGATGATGGTTGTTGTGCCAGCCTTCACCGACGGTGAGCAATGCAACCAGCCAGTTGTTGGTGGAGTGTTCATCGGTCTTGTAGTTGCGGTAACCGAACAGATGGGTCAGGGAGTTGACCGACCACGTGATGTGCCAGACGACGACGGTGCGTACGAGCACGCCCCAGACGAACAGGCTCAGGCCGAATTGCAGACCACCGATGAATGCTTCGCCCGCCGGCGCCATCGCCGCACCGATCGCGAAGCCGATGGCGAAAAAGAGCACCGCGTGAATCATGTAGGTCCAGAACACCAGCCACGGCCGCTTTTCGAGCTTCATGTAAAATGGGTCTTCGAGAATGTCCTTGGCGTACTTCTGGTAGGCCGACAGGTTGTGCGTGCCGTGGTTGTGCAGGAACAGCCAGCCCATGTGCCCCCAGAAAAAGGTGACCAACGGCGAATGCGGGTCTTGCTCCTTGTCACTGTGCAGGTGATGGAAGCGATGGTTTGCGACCCAACGGGCCGGCGTGTCTTCCATACAGCACAACGCGATGATCACAAAGAAGTGCTCCAACCAGCGCGGCACCTTGAAACTGCGATGGGTCAACAGCCGGTGGTAGCAGAGGTTGATGCCCTGTCCGAACACGTGCACGCCGACGATCATCACGATCAGACCGGTCCAACTGAAAAGCCAGGGCACGAACGCCGCCAGCGCCAACACGTGAATCGTAATGATGGGAATCGCGTAGACCCACAACACCTTGCCGCGCTCAACGGTGTGCGGCAGCGGCAAACGATCCTCAATTGGGGGAACCTTGTGATACTGCGGCTTGACGATTTCAAACGTTGGCGACGCCTTGCCCGGGGATGCGTCGGCCCCACCGACGGATTCACCGTCTTGATCACCGGAGCCATTGGATACTTCGGAAAGTGTCGTCGTAGATTGCGTCATGCGATTCCCAGCGTTTCGGGGGCGTTGCCGCGTATAAACCGGCGGCCATTCCTGTGTCACGGATGCCTCGCGGACCGCCTTGGGCATCCATCATAGGCATTATCGGCCCATGCTGTGATAATTCGGCAGGGAATGAGCAGACCACTACGAGAAACCCAGACCTTTGCCACAGTATCCTCCGGTGCGCTTGGATGCTTGTATCGTGGCTTCCCCGATTGTCGATGGCGGATCGTGGAATCTCTGCCGCTCGCACCTCTGGCTCTTGCCTCCGGTCCCCTGTCCCGGTCTCGATCATCATCGCTACGATACTGCCCCATGAGTTCCGACACGCCGTCATTTTCACTTTCCGATCGCGCCGCGCGCACGACCGAGCAGCCCATCGGTTACCTGATGGCGCAAGCCGTTGCGAATCCAAACGTGATTTCCCTTGCGGCCGGACTGGTCGATTACGAATCGCTGCCCGTACCGCGCAGCGCTTCGCTGTTGCATGATCTGCTTTCCGATCCAACGCTCGGCCGCATCGCGTTGCAATACGGCACGACCGAAGGTCTCGCCGAGTTGCGGCAGACATTGCTGGATCACCTTTTGAAATTGGACGACGCCACCG
>JANQKH010000043.1 GCA_028281215.1 Phycisphaeraceae bacterium
CAAGTTGAATCGAACCGGTCGGCGAAACCCGGGAAACCGCCCGCAGACGGTTTTTCAAGCGAACCTCCACAGGCCCGCTTCACCCTGGATTCCGTTTTCACAGCGGCCGCCTTCCTGTGCAACCACTGGCACGTGTCGGTCCTGCCAACCCCAACATTTTGGGGTCGACCCACCACCGACCTTCTGTGCTTCGACCGGCTCAATCCCGCCGCTTGAAACTTTCACCCAATTGCGTTTGGTACATGTTAAACAAAACATCGGGCGAACGCAAGTCCACTGTTCAAAATTCTTTCAGAACAGGGGTTTAGGGGTGATCCATAGTGGACCGTCCGGATAAGTGAGGTGGAGTTATCGGCGTGGTGAGGGAGAAGGGGGTTGTAGTGTCCGGGTCAAATGTAGTGTCCGGTTGTAGTGTCCGGTTCAAAACCGGATTTAATCAGGCAAACCCGGATTTACCCTCGGCGCACTATGTAGTGTCCGGTTCAAAACCGGATTTAATCAGGCAAAACCGGATTTAATCAGGCAAAACCGGATTTACCCTCAGCGCAGCAAATCACGCACGACCTTTGGACGTGCGTTTGAAGCCTCTTCAAATTGCCGTCGAAGACCTTTCGGCCCTGACGGTCAATTCGCCACCCACACCTCCTTGGTGAACACCCAGTAAAGCGTGTTCCAGAGCGTGAACCCAACAGCTATCCACACCACGACTTCGGCAAATCGATGGAGTACGTGAAGCGACGGCATGGGTCTGAATTCCTCAAACCACTTGAACCTTCCGACAAACGGAAGCCGCCGCTTGCCCATGTAGTCACCTCTTGACGGTGTAACCTGCGATCGTTCCTCTTGGTCGCGAAGTGAGCTCACAACTAGGGTCAGATAAGCACGGACCGCGTTGTAAGCCATGATGACCATCGCCATTAGAAATGACCACCAACTACTAGTGATGCCAATCAACACCCAAGCGGCGGGAGTCTTTTGGTGGGTGGCTTCAAAACGCTGTCTGTAGTCTTCATAGCGCGTGTGAATCCACTTGTATTCCTCGATGTCTTGCGACCAGACTTCTGCCTGATTCTCCAACGCTTCATGAACGTCGGCGACGGTAGACAGATAGACCGCTTTGGCGGCGTAGGGTGTGAAGAACGCGATGAGGAGGATCAAATGAACGAAGAACCATGGCCCGGTGTAATTGCGCCGGAGAATGGACCAAGGGTCACGGGCATCACCTGGGATGTATGCGCGGTGGATTTGGTTACTGTCGAATGGAACATAATCAAACACACGGAGATTGGCGCTGTCCAACACGGCTCTCTCCAAGTTCCCGACTTTGGCAATTTGCGCACGGTTGAGATTTGCACCGACCAAGCTGGCCCCTTCCAAATTTGCCCGATCAAAGTGAGCATGCTTAAGATTTGCGTGGTCTAGGTGAGCGTTGAATAGGTATGCATGATTGAGATACGCACCGCTTAGGTCTGCTCCTTCGAAGTGAGTTGCTACAAGAAACGCCCAATTGAGACGCGATCCAACTAGCATCGACTTTGCAAAGTGAGCGTGACTAAGTGACGTCCGTTCAAGATGTGCACAGCTAAGGTTCGCCTCATCTAGGTGAGCTCCCCCTAAATTCGCCCCTGCAAGAAACGCATTGCGTAAATCTGAGCCCTCTAGATGAGCGTTTCCAAGAAAAGCGTTATTCAGCGCTGCATGGTAAAAGTGTAACCCTTCGAGGTGGACACAGATGCCTTCTGATTGAAGTTCAGAATTGAATCTGTTCCAGCTTTGCGATGCTGTTTGATAATTAGCATCATGATACCGAGCGCGGTTCTTGTCAATGGATTGAGCAAGTACTTCTAATGCTGCCCAATCGCCTTTGAAAAGTGGATGATCCTTCTTCAGAGCTGCAAGCACCTCTGGCGAACTGACATGCTGTTCATTAAAAGCCTCAGTGGATCGAACATCACCCGGCCCCCTATGGATTTCTAGATCGCTCATGACAATACCTTTATGCCGTTCCGACACGGCCCGGCTACTCGCCAACGTAGCAGCCGCTGTAGCGCTGTGGCAAGATGAAAGAAACGTCGTCATGAAAAAAGTTGCATAGATCAATGGCATGCCTATATCCCCTGCGGCTGTTTCACTGCCACACCCCACACACCGTTGTGTGACTGCACGGAATCCAGCCCATCAAAACTGATCGAGCTCGTGAACGACAGCGTCTCTGACCCTTCGTCCCACGTGTATTTGGCCAGACCATTGAAGAATCCTGCGCCGGTCAGGATCGCACCAACGTAGAGCGTGCCGTCGACGTCGTTCACATCGAACCCGCCGAGGCGGTGTGCGTTGGATGAGCAAATGGTTCACGCTACTTGGCAGCGTGCCAGATACGTAACGTGGTTGGTCTTCCACACGACAGAACTGCGTTTGCTCGGCGTTATACTCACCACGTGTTGATGTACCGGCATTCCAAACTGTCATCGGACCGGAGTGTTCTGGCATGGTTTTGCGCTGTTTGACGGCTGTCGCGCTGTTTGCTTTGTTTTTCCTGTTGGCCGCTTGTGGCGGAGCTGACAGTGAAGGTGGTTTTGATCCGGTTACGGTCGGAAGCATCACGATCACCGATGCGGTGATCAAACAGCCCGGCGAAAATGTGTTTCCTGATATGAAGATCACGAACAACGGATCGCAGCCGGACAAATTGACCGCCATTACTGCGCCGGGCGTGAACGGGACGAACTTTGTGCATCGATACAAGAACGCACAAGGCATCTGGCAGATTCTCGATGTCGATTCTGTTCCTATTGCCGCGGGCGAGACGCTGAATACCAAGTTGAACACGTATTCGATTCACTTGCTGACCGTCAAACCGACACCTGCCGTTGGAACAACGTACCCGGTCACGCTCACTTTTGAGAACGCCGGCCAGGTCACGATCAACATTCCCGTTGTGGCCACGAGATTGAAGTGAATAATGGTGCGCTTGGCGTCACCCTGCCTCGGGTAAGAATTCGCTACCTGATGATCGTCACCGAAACATCAAAATCCGATATCCCCCGATCCGCCGAAACCCGATGGCTTCGTACGCGCGTTGCGCCGGCACGTTGTCGAGGCCGGTGAAGAGGATGGCTTTGGGGACGCCTTCTTGGTGTTGGTCGCGCAGGGAGGCGGCGACGGCGCAGCGGGCGTAGCCTTTGCCTCGGTGTTCGTGTGGGGTCCAGACGCCGCCGACCTGGACGGCTTCGTCCGTGGTGGCGTTGAAGCCGGTGACGGAGAGCAGTCCGCCGGTGGCGGCGTCTTCGAGTACCCAGCGTTTGCCCTGGTCGACCGCTTCGTGGGTGTCGTTGATGCAACGTTCGCGCAGTGCGTCGTTGGGAATGTCGAAGACCGCTTCGACGCGGTATTGAAACGTCCACGCCGCGACGGTTTCGACGTCCCGTTGTTCAATGCGCCGGCCGATCACGCGGCCGTCGGTGAGTGCGGCGGGCAGTTTCAACTCGTGAAGATCCAACTCGTACAGATGCTCCGGCTCATCGAACTGGAGGTTCGCTTCGTTGATTTCCAGTTGAAGGGTGTCGATGGTTTGTTGCACTTGATCGGTCGGACCGATGACGCCTTTGACGCGGCGGTTGATTCTCGTGGCGTGTTCGGCGAGGTAATGTGCGAGCGGTTCGAGGTGTTGCGGCGCCTGGAGGTTGAGGTTGCCGTTCCAGAATTGCGCGGCGACGCCGACGATTTCGCCGTCTTCGTATGCGGCGGCGTAGTATCCGCCGAACTTCTGACCGCGATCGGTCACGCCGGCGAGCCTGGCGTTGCAGAGCAGGAACATGCTGGTCTGGATGCGCGGCAGCAGGAACGCCTCAAGGGCGGGGCGGTCGTCGTCGGTCAGGGTTCGGAGGGTGAAGTCCGGCATGATGGTGTTTGTGCGAGTGCTTGTAAACAGAACAAGAATAGACATTTATCGCCTCAATTCGGAGTGAACCCGGACGGGTTGGGCAACTTTGAACATTTGGAGGCTTTTCGAGCGTGTAATGGCGTGCCTGTAACGGCGCGTTGGCCGGCCGACGTGGCTGGATTACACTATTTGGTCAGGATTGGACGGGTGCAGCCCATGGTGGTGGTCGGTTTCGCCGATCATGGAACTGTGCCTTCTGACTACCCGACAACATTCCCCGTATCCGAAGAAGGAAACGTGATATGCCCATGATCGCCCGTATCGTTCTGTGTTCTTGTGTGGTGACGGCCTTGATTATCGGAACCGCGCAGGCGGACGAGAAGAAGCCCGCACCGGCCGCCGACGCCAAACCTGCTCCAGCTGCCAAGCCCGCAAAAGCAAAGCAGGCCGAAGCAAAGCAGACCAAGCCAGCCGAAACGAAGAAGGCCAAACCCGCCGAAGCGAAGAAGCCGGCTGAACCTAAGAAGACCGAGGCAAAATCCAAACCCGCGCCCAAACCCAAGCCCGCCGAGCCCAAGACGCACACCGTCAAGAAAGAGCGGTTCAAGATTGACCTTACGCTCAAAGGTGTTCTGCAAGCAGTGAACGAACGTGGGTTCACGCTTCGGCCGAAGGTGTGGCAGGTGTGGCGTGTGGTCAAGGCCGTCGCGCCCGGCACGCGCGTGAAGAAAGGTGATCCGATCATCCAGTTCGATTCCCGCGCGATCGACGAAGCGATCAAAGACATTGAAGCCAACCAGGCGTACGCTGACCTGGCCTACCAGGCGGCGCAGCAGGAGTTGAACTTCTTGGAAGAAACCGTGCCGTTGGATCTCGCGGTTGCGGAACGCTCGAAGAAATACTTCGATGAGGATTTCAAATACTACTTTGAGAAGCAGCTTCCGCTGGCTCGGCAGATCGCGGAAAAAAACTACGAGCGGTACAAGGACATCCTCGCCTATGAAATGGAAGAGCTGCGCCAGCTTGAGAAGATGTACAAAGCGGACGACCTGACCGAGGAAACCGAGGAGATCATCCTCAAGCGTCAGCGCGACACGGTCAAACGACTGGAGTTCAACCTTGAGCAGGCGAAAATGCTTCGCGACGAGACGATCAAGAAAAGCCTGCCGCGCGAAGAGGTAAGGACCAAAGACAATGCAAAAATCGCGGAGCTTCGGCTTCGTTCAGCGCGGTTAAATTTTCCGCGTATGCTCGCACAGAAGCGACTTGAAGTGCAGAAGCTGACGCGTGATCGCGAGAAGGCGCGGCAGCAGTTGAAAAAGATGAAAGAAGACCGCGCGATGATGGCACTGCGGTCCCCGATGGACGGTGTGATCTACTACGGCGGACACTCGCGCGGTACGTTTACGACCAGTGCGACCGTCGCGCCGCTGCTCAAGCCAAACGTGGTGGTCAAACCGGGCACAACGCTGATGACCATCGTCGCGCCGCGGCCGGTGGTGTTGCGGACGACCGTGTCGGAATCGGCCATCCGCTTCGCCAAGAAAGGCATCAGCGGGCTGGCGACGCCGGTCGCTTACCCGGACATGTTTATCAAGGCGAAACTCGCCGGTGTGGGCAGCGTACCGTTGACGCCGGGCAAGTTCGACGCCATGGTGGCGCTGGACGCCGGTGCCGGTACGGAGTCGCTTTTGCCCGGCATGAACGCGTCGGCGAAGCTCACCGCGTATGACAAAAAGGATGCAATCACCTTGCCGCCCGCCACCGTGCACCGCGATGAAAACGATCCGCGCAAGTATCACGTGTACGTCTACACCGGCAACGGCAAACACCGCGTGCAGCAGGTGAGCGTCGGGCACCGCACGTCGACCAAGGTTGAAATCACGCGTGGCCTCAAAGCCGGTGACAAGGTGTTGCTCGAAAAGCCGAAGAAATAAGTTGCACGGTGCAAGGCGTAAAAGTATTTCTCGACCGCTCGGCCTTTGTAGTAACGGGAAACCCATGAAACATCTGCTTTGTGTCATTCTCTGTGCGATGATGATCGTGACGTCGGCTGCGCATGGCGAGCCGTCGAGTGAGAAGAGTAATCACGCTTCGCCGGCCCAGCCAGGCAAGTCAGACAAGCCCGCGAAAAAGAAAGATGGTGTCCCGCGTCCCAAACCGGTCAAGGGCCCCAGCGCCAAGGAACTGGACGATTCGATCCGCAAAGGCATCGCCTTTCTGGTCAGCATTCAGAACAAGAACGGTTCGTGGGGTTCGCCGCGTCGCACCAAAGGTTTGAACATTTACGCCTCCGTGCCTGGCTCGCATCACGCGTTTCGGGTCGCATGCACGTCGCTGGTGGTGTCCGCGATGATCGAGTGCGGTGTGACCGACGAAGACGCGGTCAAAGCGCTCGAGCGCGGTGAAGCGTACTTGATCGAGGAACTGCCCAAGGTCCGCCGCGCCGACGCCATCGCGCTCTACAACGTCTGGACGCACGCCTACGGCATCAACGCGCTGGTCGACATGCACGAGCGAACCTCCGATGCCGACCGCAAAAAACTCTGCAAAAAACTGATCAAACAACAGATCGAACGGCTGGAACGGTACGAATCGGTCAACGGCGGGTGGGGTTACTACGACTTCGCCGTCGGCGCGAAAAAACCGTCCTCCAACTCCACGTCATTCACCACCGCGACAGGTCTGGTCGCGCTCTACAAAGCACAGAACATCGGCATCTACGCGCCGCGCAAACTGGTTCAACGTGCTGTCAAGTCCGTCAAACTTCAACAGAAGAAAGACCACACCTATCTCTACGGCGATTACATGAAATGGTCGCCGATGTACGACATCAACCGCCCCGGCGGCAGCCTCGGACGAAGTCAGGCGTGTAACGCCGCAATGCGATTCTTCGGTGACGACACCGTCACCGACGACGTGCTGCGTACGTGGCTCGATCGTTTGATCGTTCGCAACGACTGGCTGGGCATCGGTCGCAAACGCCCGCGCCCGCATGAATCCTGGTTCGCCGTCGCTGGTTACTTTTACTACTACGGCCACCACTACGCCGCGTACTGCATCGAGATGCTTCCGCCGAAGGACCGGCCGTTTTATCAGCGACACATCGCTGCGATCCTCATCAAGCTCCAGGAGAAGGACGGCTCGTGGTGGGATTTCCCTTTCTATGACTACCACCAGCAATACGGCACCGCACTCACCGTCATGGCGCTGAACAAGTGCCGCGTGGTGGAGTGAGACAGCATCAGACTGACAACACAAAAAAGCACGGAGCCAAAAGCTCCGTGCTTGGGTGATTAGTCAGATTTGCGGAAGTTGGTTCACGCAGCGCGTCGGCGTCGTGCGAACATTGCGGCGCCAAGCAGGGCGAGTAGGCCTGTCGCTGGTTCCGGTACGACGGTGCGAGCAGTGCCCGCGAGGCCTTCCACGCGCAGGCCGGTGAAACCGGTGGCGGCGTTGTTGAGTACGAACGTTAGCGTGTTTTCTCCCTGCACGAATCCGCTGGTGATCGCGAACGGGGTGAGCGCATTAAACGCAGGGCTGGTCTGGCCCGTGCTGACGCCATTGATCAGGATGTCCAGTCCGGCGTTGTCCGAACCCCATAGTCCGAAGAGTTGCGCTGTCTCCGGATCGAACCCTTCGAGGTCAAAGGTCAACTCGTATTCGTAGTTGCCGCTGGCCGCGCCGGAGGTGTCGAAGTCCGGGGCGATCCACTTGGACGTCTCGCTGTTGTCCACCCAAGGTCCAACGATTGGAAAGACCGATTCGTTTTGCACGAACGGCTGGAGCGGTTCGGCGCCGTTGGCGTTGTTGGTGATGACGTAGTGCGTGTCCCGGGCGTCCGGGCTGTTCGGCAGGGGATTGCCGTTATCGTCTACACCGGTGTTGAACAGACCGGGAATCGACGCGAAGTCAGCGGCGCCGGTAATACTGAGATTGTCGATGCCGCCGATGTCGTTCGAGCTGAAGTTGACGAAGTTCTGGTCGTAGCCGCCGTTACCTTTGGTGAATGTGGAGATCGGCGTCGCACCGCCGTTGACCAGTGACGAGAATACCGCGATGTCGGTTTGCCCCACGCCGTTGAACGGATCACCGTCGGTCGGGTCAGTCGCTTCGACCGCGACGTTGTTGAAGTTGTTAAACCCGCCGGCATTGCCGCCCGGTGCCCAGACGGCGGTGCTGTTGACCGCGGTGTTGCCGTCGAAGGCCTGAATCAAACCGTTGGCGCGGAACAGCACGCCGAAGTGTTCCAGGTTGTTGTTGATGAACAGATGGCGGTCAGCCTGCGCCATGCCGAGGTTGATCGCGGTCCACTGATTGGAGTTCGCGTCGTTGTCGGGATTGACGTCAAAGCTGAATCGCATGCCGCCTTCACTTCGACCGTTGTTGAAGTTTTCCTGTGGCGAAACGCTGCCGTTGAAGGCAAGGAGTTGATAGTTACCGCCCGGCTGCGACGTGCCGTTGCCCACCTGCGTGTTACCGACTTCGACGTAAGGCAGCACCGCCAAGTCGCCGCTTTGTCGGCCCGCCAGATTGAAGTTGACATTGAACGTGTCCGGGTTGCCCGTGCCGGTGAAATCGTCCGACAACAACACGGCTTGCGCACCCGTGGTCGCCAACAGCAACACCGCGCCAACAAGCAGGGTCAACCTGCGAATAGACAGACTGATATTCAGCATTTCATTACTCCTTGAGTCCAAACAAGAGAAAAGGGGTGAGTCTCCAGCAACAAGCAAATCGAAATTTGCACCAATAGATTACCTGAATTCAGTGTAAACGCCAAGGGTTAATTGCCGGAGCCATGTGTTTGACTGAGAATCATTTTGGTGGAAGGTATGTGCTAGGGCTGGGCAAGCCTGCCACGCCACACACCGTCATGGCGCTGAACAAGTGCTGCGTGGTGGAGTGAGCCGGCAGACGCGTCGGCTTGGCAATCGATGTGATAGCACACAGACCGCCCGAAGACGAAGACGGGTTCGAGAAAACACCTTATCGCTCAATCGGCGCATGATCTAGTCGCCGACTCGCCGGCTTATCAAGTTTTGCAGCAATATCCCCGTCGCCACGGCCACATTGTGTGAATCGATGCCGCGCTGCATGGGTATCGACACACACACGTCCGCCATCGCCACCACGTCGGCGGACAGGCCGTCCGGTTCGCTGCCCATCAGCAGCGCAAATCGTGACGCCGGTTGGAAGCTATCCAGCGATTGGGCATGGTCAGCGAGCGTGGTCGCGATGAGTTGAAAGCCGTGCTCGGACTGAAGTGAACGCAAGGCGGTGTTGGTATCGGCCAGTTGGACGATGGGCATCGAAAACGCCGCGCCCATCGAGACGCGCAGGCATCGCCGGGCGAACACATCCGCGCCGCTGTTGGATACCAGCAACCCGTCCGCTCCCAGTCCTGCCGCAGTGCGAATGATCAGGCCGAGGTTTTCCGGATCGTGAATCAACGGGCAGGCGACGAGCACATTTCCCTTTGCCAGTAATGCCAACGCTTCGACGGGGTTATGGTGTTCAAAGCCGGGGCAGCACGAGGCCGGCCGGCGACCGCACGCCAGCACGCCGCGATGAAAATCAAATCCGACGATCTCGCTGAGCATTGCATCGCTTGCCACGAGCATCGCCGCACCCGTTGGCATCCGCGATTCATACCGTTCGGCCAAGCGCGAACATACGAGCAATGACACGAATTCAATGTCGCTGGCCAACAGCCGCTCTACCAGCTTTTCACCCTCGACCACGAACAGCCCGTGTCGGGACGGCGAATCGTTGCCTTTGAGATGGCGGAACGGCAGCAAGCGCGGGTCGTCGTGGTCCGTAATGGGCAATTGCATGATCTGTGTAAGTTAACGCAGCACTGTTCGGCGTGAGGCGATGGGTCTGAAC
>JANQKH010000811.1 GCA_028281215.1 Phycisphaeraceae bacterium
CCGCCGCGACCCGCCGCGTCTGCCGATTCGCGTCCGCCAACCACGGTGCGACCACACTCGCTGACGCCACGGTGACCACCGCGACCACCCCCGCGCGCACCAGCGCCAGCCAAAGTCCGTCGGCGAAGGTCATTTCCCATACCTCTCCCGAAGCCACGCCAGACATGCGTTCACCGCATCGCCCAGATCGCTGAGCGGGTATGCGTTCTTCGACCACGCGCGCAACTGTTTGACTTCATCGCTCAACTTCGATTCATCCACCGGCCCAAGCGGAATCTGCCGCGATGGCGAGTTCGCCAACGCGAGTTCAATCTTCTCCGACACTAAAAAGTCAACCAGTTTCTTTGCTTTGTCCAGCCGCTTTGTGCCTTTGATGATCGCGACGGTATTCGGGATGCAGATCACGCGGCCGTCGTCGAGGCGAAACGGAACAAGCCGAACGGGTTTACCTTCGTCCTTGGCGACGTAGAAATCATCGGTGTCGGTCAGGCCGAGAAGGCATGCGCCGGCCGCGACGAGGTCTTTCACTTGTGCGTTGCCGCCTTGTTCGATCGCGCCGCGCTTCCGCCAATTGTCATGCCAGGCTTTGAGTTTCGCCGCGCCTTGATGCTGCCAGAGCACCGTGTAATGCGTGCGCGTCGTGCCATACAGAGGCTTGGCGATCGCGACCTTGGAAAGATCATTGCCGGCAAGTGCATCGGTGATCTTCTGTTGCTCGTCGGTTTCGTCAGCCGCGCCGGAGATCGCGCTCTGGTGCACGATCCACACCCGCATCCGTGCCGCGAAGCCCGTCCAATACCCTTCCGCGTCTTTGTACCCATTCGGAATTCGCCCGAACCCCTCGCCTTGGTAAGGCTCCAATACGCCCTCAGCCTTCAACTGCATCACCGCCAGTTGTTCGTTATTCCAGAACACATCGCAGCGCGGGTTGTCTTTCTCCGCGATGAGCAGTTCGGTCAGGCCCAGCGACTTGGTCGCCTCAGTGTCAAACCGCGCTTCCACGGCGATGCCGGTCGCATCCTCAAACTGTTGGAGGATACGTTCGGAGAACACCCGGTCATGCGCGCAATACACCACCAGCGCGTCAGGTCGCACGGTGGACCGCCAATAGATCACCACGCCGGCGATCACGACAGCCGCAAGCAAAACCAACCCCCACGTCTGCGCGGAGCCCCGATGTCGACTGTTGCCATTCATGGTCACAGGATAGTGAAAAGGGACACGCCTCGGCGAGCCTTGTAAGTTCGGTATAATTTTGGTATACTTGCAGGCCATGTCTCACCGGACGGGACATCCTGCGTTGTCGTATGCGCGGAAAACACCGTGTCGAATATCAAAGTTCAATAGCAGAAGTTTGGTGCCGATGTTGGTGCGCTCAGCGTTCATGAATCCATGTCCGGCGGACATGTCCGGACACGCTCCGGACACGATTCCGGACATCGAAATCGCCTTTTTTGAGCGAAAAACAGGGTCCGGACGTCCGGACATTTTGAGCGGACATGGGTTTAAAGTTTTTATTCACAATGATTTAAGTGCATTTTTTGGTTTTTTGGGGTACCCCCATGTCCGGACATGGGGTTGCGGACAGATTGGTGCGCGCGGATTGACCCTGGCTGGTGTGCTTTCGCAGGGTGTCGTGTCGGCGTTGCAACCCATGCAGGCAGACGATGCGATCGGCAGGGGTTGGTCGTACAATCGGCGTTCTCCGGTTAATGCTACCCCGCGGCTTCAGCCGGATTCTCAACCCCATTCCCCCAGCCTCATCAGACTCAGATTCAAAGGATGGAAGCCATGACCCGCCGACCCGACCACCGTTCTGACCGCCATTCCGATGGCCGCGACTGTCTAAAAACCGCCGGCACCACCCTCGGCACGGTGGCCGCGGCCGCCACGCTTGCCACCACCGGCGTCGGTGCCGCGTTCGCCGCTAAGAAGGAACCGTTGTTCCGCATCTCGCTGGCACAGTGGTCGCTGCACCGTTCGCTCGGCCGCCGCGGTAAAGCGACGATGGACAACCTCGACTTCGCCGTGGAATCGAAGAAACTCGGCATCGATGCGATCGAATACGTCAATCAGTTTTTCAAGGACAAAGCCAAGGACAAAAAGTACCTCAAGGAAATGAAAAAGCGGGCGAACAACGAAGGCGTCAAAAGCCTGCTCATCATGTGCGACGGTGAAGGTCGGCTCGGTGATCCCGATCCGAAGAAGCGCACGCAAGCGGTCGAAAACCATTACAAGTGGGTCGAGGCCGCGAAGTTCCTCGGCTGTCATTCGATCCGTGTGAATGCGGCGTCCGCAGGTGAATGGGATGAGCAGGTCAAGCTAGCCGCCGACGGTTTGGCGCGGCTGACTGAGTTTTCCAGCAAGCACGGCCTGTACACCATTGTCGAAAACCACGGCGGCCTGTCCTCCAACGGCAAATGGCTTGCCCAGGTCATGAAAACCGTTGACAACGACAAGTGCGGCACACTGCCCGACTTCGGCAACTTCCACCTCGGTGGCGGCAAGTGGTACGACCGCTACCAGGGCGTCAAGGAACTCATGCCGTTCGCCAAAGCGGTCAGCGCCAAGAGCCATCACTTCGATGATCAGGGCAATGAGACCAAGACCGACTACCGCAAAATGATGAAGATCGTGCTGGATGCGTCGCCCAAGGCGTGGGCCGACAACGGCAAATATGTCGGTGTCGAATGGGAAGGCGGCAGCATCCCCGAGCCCAAGGGCATCGAGTTGACGCGCAAACTGCTCGAAAAAATCCGCGAGGAAATGAGTGCATGACACACGTCATGAAACATACCTGAACCCACAGGCGGGGCCGCTTCAGCGGCCCTGTCTCGTTCATAGGGTGATACAAATCTCCCCATTGAAAAAGAACTGCGACGAAACACGATGTTTTTGAAGAAAACGTGAACGACAGCTCCAACCAACTCGACCTCGCCATCATCGGCGCCGGCGCTGCCGGGCTTGCCGCGGCGATCTTTGCCGCGGAGGAGAAGCCGGGCTTGCGGATCGCTTTGCTTGACGGCGCGTCGCGCATCGGGGCGAAGATCCTTGTCTCCGGCGGCGGGCGGTGTAATGTCACCCATGATGTGGTTCAACCTGACGACTTCAACGCACCGCACCATTGGGTCAAACACGTGTTGGCGGCGTTTGATGAACGACGTGCGATCAAGTGGTTTGCCTCGCTGGGCGTTGAACTCAAACGGGAAGCGACCGGCAAACTGTTTCCGGTGACCGACTGTGCGCGAACGGTGCTGGAGGCGCTGTTGAATCGTTGTGAACAATTGGGCGTTGATATGCGGTGCGGGCATCGGGTGAAGGCGATCCATTGCATAGATGATGGCGGTGGGTCGGCCGTCTCGGCCGACAACAGGCGGGACGCCTGTCCCACTGGCTTCGACATCACATTCGGTCACGGTCGATGCACAGCCAAGCAGTTGATCATGGCGACGGGTGGGCGGTCGTTGCCCAAGACGGGCAGTGACGGTTCCGGCTGGCGGTTGGTTGAAACGTTGGGGCACACGGTGACCCCGACACACGCGGCCCTTGCGCCGTTGGTGTTGGAATCGTCGTTCATGCACGCCTCGTTATCGGGCGTGTCACAGGACGTGACGTTGTCGACGTTTGTCGAGGGCAAGCGCGTTGATCAGCGGACGGGCAGTTTGTTGTGGACGCATTTCGGGGTTAGCGGGCCGGTGGTGATGGATGCGAGTCGGCATTGGGTGATGGCGAAGGACACCGGTCGGCGTGCGGCGATACAGTGTTCCCTGTTGCCGGGCAAAGATTTTGGCGCGGCGGAGGCGATGCTGCTCGAGCAAGCCAATCGGCAACCGAAGCAGCCGATCGGCAAAGTGTTGTCGGTCGCGCTGCCGCAGCGTGTGATCGAAGGATTGTTCAAGCACGGCGAGGTGAACGCTACGACACCGATGTCGCAACTTTCACGCGAAACCCGGCGACGTGTCGCACACCTTTTGACTGAACTGGAATTGCCGATCGTGAAACATCGCGGTTGGAATTATGCCGAGGTGACCGCAGGGGGCGTGCCGCTTAAAGAGGTGCGGTTTCAGGACATGCAGTCGAAGAAGACGCCGGGGTTGTACCTGATCGGTGAAATGCTGGATTGCGACGGCCGCATCGGCGGGTTCAATTTTCAATGGGCGTGGTCAACCGGATACCTTGCGGGCCGCGGCGCCGCGTTATCGTTTGGCGGGCGATCGCAGATCGCCGGTCATGGCGCCGCGCATGAAACAACGGAGACAACGGAAAGCGGCGATCTTCGATCGCCCACCAAATGGGGTGCATGAAAGGACATTGCGTTGATGATGAAGCAAAACGAATCAATCAAAGTTCAGGTGTGTGTGGCGTTGTTCGTTGCCTTGTGCAGTTTGGCGATGGGCTTGCCGAAGGCGTTGGCGGACGATGTGAAACCGTTGGACATTCGCATCGTGGGTGGTGCGAAACAGTGGGACGGCGCACAGCCGGCGACGGTGAAGAAGTTGTTGGATTCGGTGG
Source organism: Phycisphaeraceae bacterium (assembly GCA_028281215.1). GTDB lineage: Bacteria > Planctomycetota > Phycisphaerae > Phycisphaerales > Phycisphaeraceae > JANQKH01. The sequence continues at coordinate 4,513 of JANQKH010000811.1, forward strand.
CGCGTGAGCTTCAGGTGTATTTTCCGGGTCGCAAGTTTCCGCCGATTCTTGTGGAGCCGAAGGGCGGACCGATCGTCTTATTCCGGCGAGGCAAAAACGGTGAGATTTTCGTGCGGTTGAACACCGGCAGCACGTATTGGGCGCAGTATTCGTACCAGTTTTCGCATGAGTTGTGCCACATTCTGTGCAAGTACGATCAGGACAAGACCGGCAACAAGTGGTTCGAGGAAACGCTTTGTGAGACGGCGTCGTTGTTCACGTTGCGGAAGATGGGCAGGACATGGAAAACCAACCCGCCTTACAACAACTGGAAGGGTTTCGCCAAACATCTGACGAGTTATGCGAAGAGCCGGATGGATAAGCATCCGCTGATGCAGGATCAGTCGCTGGCGGCTTTTTTTGAAGTCAACAAGAAAGAGCTGTATCGCAACGCGACGAACCGGAAGTTGAACACGACAGTGGCGGTGAAGTTATTGCCGTTGTTTGAGGCGTCGCCCGAAAGCTGGGAATCGGTGCAGTGGCTGAACGCGGGCAAGCCGGCGCAGCCTCAGACGTTTGAAGCGTTTTTGAAAGATTGGCGAAAGAACGTACCGGCGAAGCATCAGGCGTTTGTGACGAAGGTTGCGGCGGCGTTTGAGATTGAATTGGATTAACCGCGGATGAATGCAGGCGAACACAGATTTCTTACAAGCGCAACAGAATTCACCCGCGTGGATGGAATTTCTGAATGACGGTTTTCAATCGGGATTGATCGACATGCGTGTAGATTTGCGTGGTTTTGATGTTGGAGTGGCCGAGCAGTTCCTGCACGACGCGGAGGTCGGCGCCGCCGGCGAGCAGGTGGGTGGCGAAGGAGTGTCGCAGCGTATGCGGATGGACGTTGTGCAGCCCGATGCGTTTGGCATGTTTGGTGACAATCTGCCAGACGACGATGCGTGTGATAGGCGAACCGGTGCGCGAGAGCAGCAGGTGATCGTGGCGTTTGTCTTCACGTGTGAGTTGGGGTCGCAGTTCGTTTCGGTAAGCGCGCACGGCTTCGAGCGCGGGCACACCGATGGGTACGATGCGTTCCTTGCTGCCTTTGCCCATAACGCGTACGACGGACAGGTCGTCATGGAAGCCGCTGCATTGGAGGTCGGCGATTTCACTGGCGCGCAGGCCGCCGGCATAGAGCAGTTCGAGCATGGCGACGTCGCGCAGGTAGAGGGTGTCGCCCGGTTGCGGGGCGCGGAGCAGGGCGTCCATTTGCGACGGGCTGAGCACGCCGGGCAGGGTGCGCCAGGTATTGGGTTGGGTGAGCAGTTCGGCCGGGTCGCTGTCGATGTGTTTGTTGGCGGCGGTGAATCGACAGAAGACGCGGATGGTGGCGACGTGTCTTGCGATGCTGCTGACGGCGAGGCCGCGCTTGTCGAGATCGCGCAGGTAATCGGTGATGCGGTCAAAGGTCAGGTCGTTCCACGATCGTGCGTGATGGGCGCGGAGCCAGATCCACAAATCGCGGAGGTCGGCGGCGTAGGCGCTGAGGGTGGCGGTGGCGAAGCCGCACTCGATGCGGCAGTAGGAGATGAATTCACGAACCGGTCGCTCGAAGTTTTCGCCCGGCTGCGAAAGGTTGGCCGTTGATCGTGAGCGTGGTCGCACGTTGTGACTCGCGAAGCAATCGGTAATAGATCGGACATCCAAGATGCCCATTCATGCAGACGTCAAAGGCTTGGTTGAGTCGACCGAGGGTGAAGTGGGAAGCACAGCGAGCGTCATCGTTTTCAAGAAACGGGCAGCCGGTTGTGTCATGCTCACTGGGATGGGCCATGGTCAACCTCGGTCGGTTTTCCCTCATGCGAATTATCGGGTCGGGGATTGGCCGAACGTGAAAAGAATTGGCCGGAAGGGAGACGGCGGGAACATGGAACAGAGGCGGATTGTTGGCGGAAAGGAGGTGGGATCGTCCAGCCTTGAACATTGCGGCGAAGGGTCTAGAATGCGTCGCTCGCAAGGCGGCATAGCTCAGTTGGTTAGAGCGAGGGATTCATAAGCCCTAGGTCGGTGGTTCGAGTCCACCTGCCGCCATTGATGTGACCTTTACTCACCGTTTGAGTTGGCAGTTTGCTCGTTTGACGGTTTTTGGGGGGCTCTTGTGCGACGGCGGTCTCGGAGACACGTCGAAGATTCCGCAACGATGATGTGATAACGATCCCCGGTCTTCCCGGCCACCAAGATGGTAGTTCTGCCACTTGCCAACCCGACCTTTAATCACCTATACTACGCGGCTCGCACCCGAACCCCAAAGGTGGAATCATGGCACATAAAAAGGGACAAGGCAGCACCAAGAACGGTCGCGACTCCAACCCGCAGTACCGCGGCATCAAGCTGTATGGCGGCGAACAGGCGAAAGCCGGGTCGATCATCATCCGCCAGTGCGGCACTCCGTTCAAAGCCGGCCACAACGTCAAACGCGCCAAGGATGACACCCTCTTTGCGCTGGTTGAAGGCACGGTCGAATTCCAGGGCCGAAAGGTCCACGTTCGTGAATCGGCGAACAACTGATCGCCACCCCACACTTGAATGAACACGCGGGCGTCCTTTGGGCGTCCGTTTTCGTTGGGAAGGGATTAAGGGACCAACGGCTCGAGCCATTAAGCCACCATGGCAAATCGATACTGTTGGCAGCCTCCACTCGATCCCTTGATGGCTTGATCCCTCAATTACCATGCTCATCGACTCCGCCATCATCGAAGTCCGTTCCGGCCGCGGCGGCGATGGCTGCGTCAGTTTTCACCGCGCTAAGTATGTACCCAAAGGCGGACCTGACGGTGGTGACGGCGGTGACGGTGGCGATGTCGTGCTCGTCGCGGAGCCCGGCGTCAACACATTGCTCGACTTCAAAGGGCGCCACCACTGGTATGCCCAGAAGGGTGAGGCCGGCCGCGGTAAACAAATGACCGGCCGCAACGGCGACGATCTGCACATCAAACTGCCGCCCGGCACACTGGTCTACGATGAACCGACCGGCGAACTGTTGGTCGATCTCGACGAACCCGGCAAGCAGATTGTGATCGCCGAGGGCGGCAAAGGTGGGTTCGGCAATGAACATTTCAAAAGTGCAACGAACCAGACACCGCGCGAAGCAACACCCGGCGGCGAAGCAGTCGAAAAAACACTCCGTCTCGAATTAAAACTCATCGCCGACGTCGGCCTGATCGGTTTGCCCAACGCGGGCAAGTCGACGTTTCTATCCAGCGTGAGCAAGGCCCGACCGAAGGTTGCCGACTATCCGTTCACCACGCTTGAACCCAACCTCGGCATCGCCGAACTGCAAGGTCACCGCCGCATCATCTTCGCGGACCTGCCCGGCCTGATCGAAGGCGCTGCCGATGGACAAGGGCTCGGCCACCGTTTCCTCCGCCACGTCGAACGCACGAAGATGTTGCTGCATCTGATCGATGTCGATCCGGTCGACGGTTCGGACCCGATCGAAAACTACCGCACCATTCGCAAGGAACTGGCTGACTATTCAACTGAGTTGGCGGCTAAACCTGAGATCATTGCCATCAGCAAGATGGATCTCATGCCGACCGGTGAAGACCGTGCGATCGCGGTGGAGTTGATCGAGCAGGCATTGGACAAGACGGTCATCGCCATCAGTAGTGCGACGCATTTAGGATTGGAGTCGTTGTTGGAGATGATCTGGGAGCGGTTGGGGAAGAAGGAGAAACACGTCTCGTGGAGCGCGGAGGAGTAGCCGTTGGATATCGTTCAAATGGCGGTTTGAACGCACACTATTGCTTGGCGCCTCGCAGCGAATCGACCACCATGCGGATCTCTTTGTTCGATTCCCCGTCCTCTTCGGTCAGCGTGTATTGGAGATCCAGAATCCGCTCAATGTGTTGCAAGTTCAGAAAGTAATAGTGTGCGATGTACTTGGTGCCGCCTGCCGTCATGGGGCTTATGAAACCGACCGCTTCCACGCCTAATAGATTTTTCGTTGCACGCTTTGAATTGGGGTGGCTCTTCAAGAATTCCTTGAACGTATCCGCGGCAAGTGAATCGGCGGTTCTGTTATACGGTTTGAGTAATCCGATAGTCAGCAGTTCGGGGTCCAGCAGATCACCCTCTCCAGCAGTCTTCGAGATCTTGATCAAGATGGCGAATCCATGATCCTGTGCCTCGACTTTGTCGTAAATCTCCGGGTAGTGGAAAGTGATGCCATTCCCCGTGTATGTTTTCGAACCGGCCGGTGCAGGTGCGGCTTCGAAGGAGATATTCGCAGCGGGGGTGTTGTTCTCATCCGATGTGGAACGGCTCTTGCCCGGTGTTGTGGAATCGTCCTTGCCATTTGAGTTGTCGCAACCGTAAAGGCACATGCCCAGCAAGATGGTCAAGATGATGTGGTATGAATTCAACGATCGCCCAGTCTTGGATGCATTGCTTTCTTCGCCCGACAGTGATTGGCAATGGTGCCAACGGGTGCGCATGTCAGGGCGATTCACGAATGTTAGCTGAATTGATCTGGCTCGTGGGCCGTGGTTTGTCACGATGAAGTAACGGGTCAATGCCGGTGCTTTTCAGGGCACATCCTCAAGCACTGACGGGAGCCGGTATACCCGGCGCCTTGGAAGGCGTTGAGGTCATCAAGTTCCAGCGGTTGCCGTGACTGGTTCGTTCTCGTTGGGTTGTTCAACAGGTTTGCCAACAAAATGTCCGTCTAATGAAAATCGGCGAGCATGTCCCTCAAATGTCCGATCACTTCATTCACGTAGGATTTGTCGCGAAAGTCAACTGTTACGTTTGTGAGTTCTTCGCGTTGGGCGTTGCGTTTGGATTCGTCGGAGAGCAAAGCGTCTACTGCTTCGACGATAGGTTCGACGTTGCTGAAGTGTGGCACGAATTCCTGGATGACCCTACCGCACTCCATCGCTTCACTGATCAGATTCGGCAATGTGAACGTGCGCGTCTTGACCAGCCAGCGGCCGAACGCGTGCCACTTGATTGGCGACAGGTTATACATCGCCACCATCGGGGTGGTGTGCCCCGCGGTTTGCAGCGTCGCCGTGCCCGAAACGACCAGCGCCGCATCCGCCCAATGCAAAACGTCATCAGCGCGGCCCTGCTCAATGTGAACGGTCGGCCGATTCGCCGTTGGCAAGGAATCGAGGATCGCCTGAACGTTTGAAGTCATGGCGTCGCTTGGTGTGGCGATAACCACCGCAAGCTCGTCATGCTTTGCCTGCATCCGCGAGGCGACTTCCAGCATCGTGCCCGTGTTGCGTTTCACTTCGCCGGCGCGCGAACCGGGTAACAACGCGAGTTTGACCGACGAATCAGGCAATCCGTCGGTCGGCCACGTCCCTTCGTGATTGAAAATCATTTCAAGCAACGGGTGCCCGACAAACGACGCCTTCACGCCCCGGTCGCCAAACCATTTCGGCTCGAACGGTAGCAAACACAGCACGTGGTCGGTAAGTCGGCGAAGTTTACGGATCCGCCACGGCGCCCACGCCCACAGTTGCGGCGCCGCCAGGTGCGCGATTTTTGATAGCGGATGAAGTTTGCGCACTGCTTTGCAAATCGCCCAGTTGGCGGCCGGGCTGTCGACCGGCACGTGCAATTGAATTGGGTTCTCTTGCAGCCAAGCGGTGATGCGTTGAACACGCTGACGGTGCGCCCATGCTTGCTTGATTGCGTCGCCGTGCATCGCCGCCTGATCGGTGGTTATTTCCAGCATGTCCGCGCCGGCGTTGCGCATCTTCGGGCCGCCGACCGCATGCATCGCCAAGTCAGGCCGCTCGAGGCGCAGCTTTTCAATCACCGGCGCCGTCAGCGCATCACCGCTGGGTTCAAACGCTGTAAATAACAGGCCGGGTTGATTGGCAGGTTCAGCCACGCGGACAGTTTACTCAAGCGCGGCATGAGCCATGCGACGCTTTGATTCACTGCACCGGCGAAGGATAGATGCGCTCGACGCGTTCGATCAACTGCCGGGCGCCACACTGGTCGTGCTCATTGAGCAGCCAGTCCCATTTGCGCAGCAGTTGCTTGGTGTGTTCCAGCGTTTGCAACGCGTTGTCGCGGTCGAGTTGTTGCATCGATTGACGAATTCGATCGAGCAATGCCGACAGTTTGCGGCTGACTGAATGACGGCAACCGAAAAAGGCAATCAGAATTAACAGCAGGAAGCCTGCGAAGATGATCGGCAATGCGTTGTGAGAGGAGACGGCTAATGTGTTCGTGAAAAGTGGAATCGATTGCATGGTGTTCTTTCTCCATGCAACCCATGCACAACCTGTGCCGAAACGGTTTTGATCGATGCCGCAATAGATTACCGGACGTGTTGGGGCAAAGTGCGCACCCCGGGGAGTTGACGGCGTGAATTCCCCAAATGGGACAGAAAAACTGGAAGGGAGACGGCCGTGAATGGTTCAAGCCATTGGCCTCCGGGCAGAGCCCGGCGCTTAACTGACATGCAACGTAAAGAACTACTCAAACGCCTTTGCGATCGCGGCTTTGATTTTTTCGCTGACTTCATCGATTGAGCCGTGCACTTTGGCGCCGGCGGCGCGGGCGTGGCCGCCGCCGCCAAAGGGTTGGGCGAATTCTGCGACGTTCACCGCGTCAGGCCCCGGTTTGCTGCGCAAACTCACGCGAATCGGCGGTGACGGTTGCTTGGCCGTCGGTGGGTTTTCCACCAGCAGCACCACCATCTTTACCGTCGACACGCTTTGCGGGATATCGACGAACCGCTCCGTCTCCTCCGGCAGCGCGCCGGTTTCAGTGAAGTCGGCGGCGTGGAGCGTCATGATGGCGACTTGTGAATCTGCCAGCAGTTGCATGCTGGTCATCGCACGGATTTGCAGTGCGAGTTTTGCGGGGCGCTCCTGTTGTTCGAGTCGGGCGTACATGTCGGCGTGGTCGACGCCGTTTTGAATCATCCGCGCTGCCACGCGATGCGTCCGTGCCGTCGTGTTTGAGAAGCGGAACCAGCCGGTGTCCGATGCGATGCCGACGAACAATGACTCGGCCACCACGCCGTCGGCGATCAGAGCATTGGGTTCGCTCGCCCCAATGAAGGAAACATCGCAAGGCACGTCCGTTGCGTTCGTGCCGGTGACGGCGTCGAGCACATCGGCGATCACCGTGCAACACGCCGCCGCGGATGAATCAATGTATCGATGCGTCGCCGGCAGGTCGCCGCTGATGTGATGATCAATGATGATCGTGCGGTCGAGTCGGCTTTCGAGGAACGGCATCATCGGCGCGACCTGCGGGACCGCGCCGGTGTCGAGCACGAGGATCAGATCGGGTTCGCCCAGCTTGTTTTCGTTCTGTGGATCGTATTCCTGCACGAACGGCCAACCGCTCAACAATTTGAACGCAGCCGGCACGGGCGGCATGAGCCAACCTTCGATTGTCGCATCCGGTTTGTGCAATCGCAGCGCCGCGGTCAGCGCCGAGACGGATCCGTAGGCGTCGCCGTCCGGCTTGGTGTGAGTGGTGATCAGCACGCGTGACGCGGCGTTGATCCGCTCGACGAGGTCCGGCAGGGTGATGTTGGAAACATAGTCACTCATAAGGGCGGGCGGCCGATGCGATTTGGTTTTCTTTCGAACGCAGCGCGGCGGGATCAGCGGATGGTAACACTGTCGGCGAAATGGTGTTGGAGGTGAAGCGGTTCCTCGCGGCAGGAGCATATGAACCGGCGTGATGTTGACTGGGATGGGTACGATGGCTGCGGATCGGTAAATGTCAATGCTTTGGCAGACAGGAATGTCTACCTTGCTGCTCCACCGATCACATTTCCCTACTCATATAATGTCCGCTTCTCCGGAGAACTCTCATGCCCATCCGCGCGCTCGCCGTTTCGCTCGTTGTCTGCACATCTGCTTTCGCAGCCGCACCTTTGAATCGCACGCCCGCGCCGGGTGATTACAACAAACCGAACCAGACCGCCGCGGCGATGAAACTGCCTGACGGGTTCAAGGTTAAGGTGTTCGCCGGTGAGCCGGACCTGGTCCAGCCGATCGCGATGTGTTTCGATGAGCGCGGCCGCATCTGGGCGATCGAAAATTTCTCCTACCCCAACTGGAAAGCCACTGGCCGGGACCGCGTCGTCATCCTCGAAGACACCGACGGCGACGGCGACATGGACACCAAGAAAGTCTTCTGGGACAAAGGTAACTTCGCCTCCGGCATCCAGGTCGGCTTCGGCGGCGTGTACGTTGGCAGCCCGCCCAACCTCTACTTCATCCCCGACAAGAACCGCGACGACCAACCCGACGGTCCCGCGCAAGTGCTCCTCGACGGCTGGGGCCATCACGACACGCACGAAACGCTGAACAGTTTCATCTGGGGCCCTGACGGTTGGCTTTATGGTTGCCAGGGTGTGTTCACGCATTCGAAGGTCGGCAAGCCCGGCACGCCGAACGACAAGCGCATTCCGATCAACGCCGGCGTCTGGCGGTACCATCCGACCAAACACATCTTTGAAGTATTCGCCGAGGGCGGGTCGAACCAGTGGGGCATCGATTACAACGACCACGGCCAAATGTTCATGACGGCGTGCGTGATTCCACACCTGTACCACGTGATCCAAGGCGGATACTACAAACGGCAGGCCGGCCGACACTTCAACCCACACGTTTACAGTGACATTCAAACGATTCGCACGCATCAACATTACGCGGCCGCGTTCGCCGGCGCGATGTGTTACCTGGGCGATCAGTTTCCCGCGAAGTACCGCAACCAGCTTTTTTTCCACAACATCCACGCAAGCAAGGTGCACATGGATGTGCTGGAGCGCAAGGGGTCGGGGTACGTGGGCAAACTCGGTCCGCACGACATCAAAGTGAACATCGGTCGCCAAATCGCTGAGCACAACAAGCGCGGCACGGGTTTTCTCAACAACGGCGACAAATGGGTGCGCGGCCTCGCGCTACGCACCGGACCCGATGGCAGTGTGTTCATCAACGATTGGTACGACAAACGCCCCTGTCACCAGCTTCGCCCGCACGATCAGGATCTGGAATTTAAGACCGGGCGGATCTACAAAGTGAGTTACGGTGATCCGAAGCCATTGAACGCATTTGATCTGCTAGGTGAATCGAGCGCGGATTTGGCAGCGCACTTGGTATCCAAGAACGACTGGTGGGTTCGAACTGCCCGGCGAGTCTTGCAGGAACGGGCTGCAGGAATCACCGTCCGACCAAATGAAGATAAATCGAAGATGGGACTCGCCGCGGTTTTCGCGCGTTTAACGCTTGACGACCAGAAAAAACCTACGCGCGTTCGATTACGCGCCCTCTGGATGTTACATGTCGTTGGTGATATCAATGACAACCTGACATTGAAACTGTTGAAAGACAAAGAAGAATACATCCGCGCGTGGGCGATTCAATGCGAGATGGAAGACCGCGACCTATCCGACAAGGTGTACACCCGCCTGCTGCAATTGGCGAAGGAAGACGATTCGCAAGCCGTCCGTCTCTACCTCGCCTCCGCCTGTCAGCGCATGAAGCCGGCGCAGACGTGGCCGATCGTCGAAGCGCTCGCGGAACACGAAGCGGACAAGGATGATCACAATCTGCCGTTGATGGTCTGGTATGCGATTGAACCGCTGGTGGCGCAGGACAAGGTCCGCGCGTTGAAGCTTGCCACGACCACGAAAATTCCCCTGCTGCGGCAATACATCGCCCGGCGGGCGGCATCGGTGAAATAACACCCATCGCCTTGGCATGCGGGATCTATATCAACGCAGCGCCTCACCGCGCGGCGGAATGATCACCAGCGTGTACATCGGATGGCGACCGTCTTCATAGTCGCCGTAGCGGATGGTTTTGTACGCCCGGCCTTGTTCCTGCATCAGTTTCTCAAATGAGTAAAGCGTCGTGCGGAAGCAGAGCAGATAAGTTCGGCCTTCAGGCAGAAAACGGTCGGGATCGTCTTTGATTGCTTCGTATCGTTCCTTGGTAATCTTGGATTTCGCAGGGTCGAAGCCGTAGAGGTAGGCGTCCAGTTCGTGGATGTTCACGTGTGTGATCGGCATATCGAACTTGTAGTACCGCATGCCCAGTTCCATCGGGTTCTGGTAGTCGTCGGCGAACGGCCAATCGGGGATAACGATGGTGTCGCCCTGCTTTGGTTTGGCGATTTCGTTGAGTTTGGCGACGGCGTGACGCAGGCCCGGTTCTTCCTTGAAGTCGCCGGTCAGGCGCGGCTGACGGATCGCTTTCGGCGCCATCAATGCGAACATCAACAACACGACAATGCCCACCGCCGTAGGGCCGACGCGTCGCAGGTAGAGCAGGCCGAGGATTAACATCGGCGCGATGACGGGAATCGAATACCGCGCCACCCACGCGCCTTTGCCCATCACAATCGAAAACGCAATCGGCAGGAACACCACCGTGCCGACGAACGACGCCAGGTACAGCGCGTGTCGGCGATGGTTCCACCACTTTGACCACGAGGCGAGGCGGATGTCCGCGTCACGATCATCAAACACGCTGCGCGACAACCACACCGCGCTCACCAGCGGGATCAGACAAAGTACACCGACCGACGATACGCCAAGCAGTTGTCCCAACGCGTCGATGCCTTCGATCGGCGAGGGCACGCTGATCCACCACGCGCCGCCCATACCACGCATGAGCAGCTGTGCGAAGAGGATCAGCGGCGGCGCCGACAGAATGAATGCCGTGACGAAGCCGATCATCACCGTTTTGAACCGGCGGCGCGAATCGCCTTGGAGCATGAAGTCGATCACGAAGAACGCGACCTGCGCCGCGACGATGAACATCGCGTAGTAATGCGAGAAGAACATGCCGGCGGTGGTGACGGCGTAACCGATCACATTGCCCGCGCCGCCGCGTCGCACCAGTCGATAGAAAAACGTGATCGACAACACGGCGAAGAACGCGTAGAGCGAGTACGGCCGGGCATCGCGGGCGTGGTAAATCAACACCGGATTCACCGCCACGAGCAGCACGGCAATCGCCGCGCCGGTCCGGCCGACAAAGTGCCGCGCCGCCCACCAGATGGCGAGGATGGTACCGATGCCGAACGCGCACGCCGGCAGCCGCAACATCGGTTCGGACAACATCGGATCGCCCTTGATCTGCATGAGCAGGCGGACGAGCCATTGATGTAGCGGCGGTTGCGGATCCTGCCCGGTGTAAAGCCCTTCCCAGAACGGTCGCCGTGCGGTGATGATCGTGGTCAGTTCGTCATCCCAGAGCGGTCGCGCCGCGAGGTTCAACGCGCGAAGAAGCGCGCCGCCGATGAAGCAGGCGAATACCCACGCCAGTTCGGGAACGGTGTATCGCTCGGCGGACGCCGAATCGGTTGGATCGGGCGAGTCTGGCGAATCGGAATGGGTGGCCGGGCTGATCGCCATCGTGGCTTGGGTCCGTGGAGTGGTGGATCATCTTTACGCGGGCGGTGTACGGTGGTTCGTTCACGCGCGTGTCGCCGGCGTTCCGCATTTAGAATCGGCAGCCGATTGTGTACGCTTGATCGATCGATGGCGATTGCGTCCAGATCAGCGCCAACGAACAGTGTTATGGGAACCGATCACTCGAACGCCAACACACTTCAAGGTTTGATCCACATCGAGTGATACGTAATGCCATTGCTGCTCACGCGCGCGGCGGCAACGCGGCCCAGCGCGAGATGGCGGCTCAACTCCGTCTCGTCCACCGCCACCTCATAGTGCCTGGCAAACTGTTCGAGCAGCGCCTTGGCTTTTGTGATGCGTCCGTCGTAGTTATTCATGCCCATCACCAGCCAGACCGCCGGCGCATCGAAGTCGGGCGGCAACGCGCCTGTCTGGATCGGCTGCGTCGTGACCGGATCGTAGAACGACGTGTAAAGGTCCATGTCCTGCGGCAAGTCGTAATACTTGGCCAAAATGTACGCCGGCCCCGGATGAATCAACGCCTGGTCGGCCGGTTGTTCCTTCATCGCGTCGCGCACCATGACAATCTGATTTGCAAACAGGTACCGGTCCGGCTGCATGTAATAGTTCGTCAGATGCGTCGAACGCCAAACCCCGGCAACCACCAGCACACCCACCACCACACAACCAGCCAGCCGCCACGGCCTGCGCGCAAAACCCAGCGTCAACATCCCCAGCCCGATGAACACCATCGGCTGCATCAGCGACAGGTATCGCCCGTCCAGAAAGTGATGCATCTTGCGGAATGGATACAGAATCAGCACGTTGGCGATCGCCACACCGATCAGAATTGCGACCGAACTCTTGCACTTGCGAAAAAGCAGGATGATGCCGAGCAGCGCCAGCGGATAGACGATCAAGCCGGCCGGTCCCCAACCGATCAGGTCTTTCGCCGCGGTGGCGATTTCCTTCGTGATGTCGATCAACGACAGATCTGCGCCGTCGCCCTGCACCGGGTCGCCGCCGCCGAACACCCGCGTCACCAGTTTATACACACCGGTGAACGCGACGATCAGTCCAACGATGAACGCGCTGGTGAATCCAATCAACACCGACCAGGGTTGTTCATGTGGTTGTTTGGTCACCCAGCCGGCAACGAGCAGACCGCCCACGCCGATTGCAATACCGACCCACACCGCGGCGGTGAACTGTTGCGTCCAAAGCAACAAGCCGAACACCACGCCCAGTCCAAGCCAGTGCAACACGTTTTTTAGTCTTCCACCCTCCACACCGGCAGGCTTGGGGTTTCTTAATAAATGGATGGACCAGATGATGGCGATGATCGTGAAGAACATCATCACCATGTACATGCGCGCCTGTTGGCTCTGATCGACCATATTCGGATCGAACGCCGTCAGCGCCGCTGCCGTCAATCCCAGTGCGTAGCCCTGCACCACCTTGCCGAGCAGGAACATCAATGGGATGCACAGCGTGCCGAGGATCAACGAAGGCAGACGCATGGACACTTCACTGTCGTTACCGGTCAGATCGGTGGCGATGCGGACGAACAGGAATGAGAGCGGCGCGGTTTCGAAGTGGTTTTCCCATTGGAAAAACCGGGCGTAGGGCAATGGCTTGGACGCTCCGTCAATACTCGCGGCCCAGGTGTCAGCTTCGTCATACCAAAGCGGCCGATCACCCAGCGGCGCGAAGCGGATCACACCGCCGACCACGGTCACTGCGATCAGTCCGAGCCAGAACCATGCCCTGATGTTCATGCGTCGATTCCCTGGGGTGGCGATCGCCGGGCCGTCGGCGATCATAGCAGTATCATCGGCGTGGCACGGTCGGCGAATAACCGGCAAACCGCCGGTTTCTCAAGCGCCAGCGGGGATTTGGACCGATCCTGAACCTACCATCGACCATGACCGACGCCTCCGAAATCCCTGACGCCAACGCGATCAACGCCGTCGAACTCGCCCCCGGCGTGATAGTGCCGGAGGCGGTGCTGCGCTTTTCGTATTCGCGCAGTTCCGGACCGGGCGGTCAAAACGTCAACAAGTTATCGACCAAGGCGCGGTTGCACGTGGCGCTGGATGATCTGGCTGTCGCGACGTCGTCCGCCGTCATTCAACGGTTGGTCAACGTGCCTGGCGTGATGATCAATCGCAACGACGAGTTGGTGATCACGTGTGACACGTCGCGCTCACAGGTTGCCAACCGCCGTGCATGTCTTGCGCGGTTGCGCGAGTATTTAATCGCGGCGTTGACACCACCGAAACGTCGTAAGCGCCGTCGTCCGAGCGCCGCGATGAAACAACAACGACTCGATCTGAAGAGGCGCCGCGCATCGACGAAGCGCATGCGCCGCAAGCCTTCAGTGGAAGACTGAGTCGTTTCGTTGAATGAAAAGAATCAGTTAAAACGTTGAATACGGTTCAAGTTGTCGCTGCAAGGGTGCCGATAAATTTCTTCACAATACGGAAGTTTAAGGTTGACTTTCGTTTATCGATTCCGTTAAGGTTACGCAAGCTCCGAACGGCGTACTAGAAAGGAACGTTGCCATGGCTAAGAAGAAAGCCCGAAAGAAAGCCGCCAAGAAGAAGGCGACTCGCAAGAAGGCTACAAAGAAGAAGGCCACCAAGAAGAAAGCCACCAAGAAGAAGGCTACTCGCAAGAAGGCTACCAAGAAGAAGGCCAAGAAGAAGGCCGCCAAGAAGAAGACCAAGAAGAAGGCTACTCGCAAGAAGGCTGCCAAGAAGAAGACCAAGAAGAAGGCCGCCAAGAAGAAGAC
>JANQKH010000065.1 GCA_028281215.1 Phycisphaeraceae bacterium
CGTACTGTTCTGGAGGCGGAGGTTGTATTGATAGTCAAGCTGCTGGCCGGGCTGTTGCGGCGCCGGCTGGGCGGCGCGGCCGTTGTTGGGCTGGTTCGCGGCGCCCAACCAGTCTTCACCGCGATAGAAGGCGTACCGCGCATCGCCCGTGCGAGCGATGACCGTCGCTTTGCCACGCAGATTGTCGGCGACGAAGATGCCGCGCAGGTCCGTCTCGCCGCTACGGAATTTCTGGTCCGCGCTGCCGATCGCCTTGACGTGCACGCCTGACGGGCGCAGCCCTTTGACCTTGTCGATCACGTTCGCGCGAACGCGGCCGCTGCCCTTTTCTTCCTGCACTTCGATCTCGAGCGGTGTCACCAACCCGAGACCACTGGCGAACAGATCATCGCCACGACAGATCACCAGGTAAGCGCCTTCTTCCTTGAGGTCGAGTTTGATCTTCTTTTCCTTGTCGACGTAGTCTTTGCCGTCGCCGAGTTTCTGTGAGAGCACCAGTTGCGGCGAGATGCCGGCCAAATTCACGGCCGTGATGCGGCTGAGGTTTTTCTCACGCAGGTAGAGTTTCATCAGGTCAACGCGATAGACCTGAAGGTCCGTCTCCTTGATGTTGCGATAATCCAACGTCAGTTCAACCGGTTTGCCTGGGCGGTAGATGTTGACCTCTTCGATGGCGATGCGTTTCTTCTCAAAGTAGTCGATCGCCTGGCTGGCGTCGGTGTACTTCTCTTTGACCTTGCGGTACCACTCAATCGCGTCCGCCGGTTTGCCCTCGGCGTGATAGATCTGGCCGAGGATGTATTGCGCGAAGTCGCGGTCCTTGCTTTCGCCTTCAGCGACGACCGTCGCCGCCTTGAGCGCCGGGTCATAGTTGCGCTTCCAGAAATGCCCGAGCGCCACCATGTATTGGAACGCACTGTTGAACTCGCTCTTGTCGTAACGGTCTTTAAACAGGCCGCTGAGCTTGACCACGGTTTCGTACGCCTTGAGGTCGAGCAACACGTTGGCCATCGTGAACGCCGCGTCGTCAGCGAGCGGGTCTTCCGGGTAATGCGTGAGGTAGGACGACAGCATGTTGACCGACCGGCGGTAGAGGTCGACCTTGGTCAGTTTCTTGCCGCCGTTCACGCCGTTGGCGCCATTCGCGCCGTTGACGGTTTCGCCGGAGCCTGAAACGCCCAGGCTTTCCGGCAAGTGCACGTGGCGCTTGGTGGCGGGCAGTTTGTCCGCCTGCGGGGCTTTTTCGTATAGCAACTGCGCCAATGCGAACAGTGATCCGCGAACGTCCGCGGTGTCCGGATACTGGTACCACAGGCTGTTCTGGTAGTCGATGGAACCGATCAACTCGCCTTCATCCTGGAGGAACGCGCTGATGGTTGAGTCGTTGTCGAAGCTGTTGCCGATCGTGGCGCGGTAGACGAGCATCGCCCGTTCGAACTCGCCGATGTCGTGATACGCTTTGCCGACGGTGAGAATCTTGTCGAACGGAATCGTCAGATCGGGATAACGCCGGCGGAGCACTTCGAAGGTATCGACGACGCGCTGCGCGTCATAGAACCCTTCGCTGGTGTGAATCCAGAGCAGCATGCGTGCCACGTCCCGCTCGCTGTAGCGCGACTGGCGATCGAACAGATGGGGCAGGTAGTTCAGCGCCTTCTGATAGAGCCCGTCGTTGAAGTACGCCGAGGCGAGGGCGTATCGCTCCGCGTCGTTGATCACGTACTGATCCGGCGATTCCTGCCCGGGGTTCAACACGTTGATTGAACCCACTTTGCCAAGCCGCATCTGATTCGGCTGAATCACATCACGAATCACCGTCGGTGGCACGCGGTAATCGCCTGACGCATAGCCGACCAATTCGTAGCTCATCCCCGACACACTTCGTCCGGGCGGGAAATACATCACGATGCGGTCGGAATGGAATTCAACATGCCGGTACGAACCACGCAGCGAACCATCCACCAGTTTCGCGCCGGCAGGCAACGGCTCTTCCACCACCATGTAGCGGCCGCGGTTGTAGCTGTAGATGCTCACCGACACCCTGGTGCGCTGGCCGACCTCCAGGTTTTTCACCGGCGACGTGCTGGTGGCGTTGATCGGTCGACCGTTGTAGAGCAACGTCGCGTGACGGTAGTAGCGGTCGCGCACGTACGGATACGAGAACGATTTGGGGTCGGTCATGTCATCGGAGAAGCCGCGCAGCGTCGCGCCGTAGGCGAACTGACCGGCGCCGGCCATGCGGAAGGTCACCATGTTCGCCCCTTCCTTGAGCAAATTGTTCGGCACTTGCAGGAGAACCGTGCCGTCTGTCTTCTTACTTTCGATGGTCTTGACGGCTTTGCCGTTGACCAACACGGCGATGGTGTAGTCTTCACCAGCGGCCTTGGCTTTGCTGTAATGTTCGGCCAGGGCAGCGATGGCGGGACCGCGCGATTTGGCGGGCGTGAAACCAAAGCAGCCGCGTTGGTTCATCAGCCACGCCGCCGCCTGTTTGGCGATCGGCGATGTCGGTTTGACCTTGTTGTAAGCCAGCAGCGCGATCGCCGTTGATTCAACGCTGTCATTCAACCACGGATGTTTGCCCTCACCCTGCCAGTGCACGCGCTTGGCCGCGACATCGCCAACGCGTTTGACCTTGCCTTCAAGGACAGCCAGAACTTCGCCCGCCAGCGATTTACGATCAAGATTGGCAAACGCCAACGCGGTGTAACCCAGTGCGATCGGACTCAGCCGGTTGCGCTCGCGATGCAACGCGTTGACATGTGTGAAGTCGACCGACTTGTCCGTCGACAGCGCGTGCACGATCACGGCCCGTGCATCCGTATCGGTCGATGAGATTTGCGTCATGGCGTTGCGCAGATAACCGTTGGCGCGGCGAAGTGTGTCATCATTGACCACAATGCCCGCGGCCTTCGCGCGTACCAGCGCCCAATAGGCGGTACTGGAGACGGTCCAGTCGGCATCGCTGCCGACGCCCTGCCAGGCCCAACTGCCTTTCTTGTTCTGACTGACGACCAGGCCGCTGACAAGCGAACGCGCCTGTTCGACCAGTTGCTCGTAAGTCTTGGGCGGCGCCTTCACAGACTTGGCATATTCGATGGCATGTACGACGCCGAGCAACTCACCGCCGGGCGAGTGGCCGATCGGTCGCGACGGCAGTGGCGGCACAAAACCGCCTGCCGACGTTTGAAGACGCCCACCGCCGCGCCGCATGGCCATATCGATCACCGCCTGCGTGAGCGACGGCCCGATGCTGACGGTCAACCAGCGCGAGTTGTATTTGCGGTCCTTAGGCAACTCGACGCTGACGGCTGCGGTGTTGGTCGCCACGCCGCCGCCGTGGTCGGCAAACTCAAGCCCCCACGGGCTGACGTCGGCCACGCGCGCCATTTCGTCACGGTGATCACCGGCCTCAGCGGTCAACTCGAATGTCAACTCACCCACGTTGGGCGCGGTGAATGCCTCAAACGCAACCTCCGCGCCGATGTGTTCTTCCACCTTGACGGTTTTGGTGAACTGACCGTACTGGCGTTCACCGCTACGTACATTCAGCGTCAGCTTCACCTCGCCGGTAAAATCGGTGAGGTTATGGACACGGGCAATGACGCGGGGTTTGTCACCTTCGCGCAGGTGGTTTGGCGCTTTGAGATCGACAAAGAAGTCCTTACGCGTCACCACTTCTGCGGTCGCTTCGCCGACAAGTGTTTTGACGGTGACACCACGTGCAGTCAAACGCCACTTGGTGGTGTTCGAGGGCATCGGCACATCGACGATCGCCTTGCCCTTGTCGTCGGTGATGATGGACGGAATCCAGTGGCCGGCTTCGGGCATCTCGCGCCGGACGAGTGGTGCGCCGCCGGCGTCGTTGCCAGGTGCGTTGCCGATGCCGGATTGAAAGTTGGCGCCAAAGTCATTGTTGCTTGGGCGAAAACCGCCGGACTGTTGTCCCTGTTGCCCCCGCTGCATCTGTTGTTCGGTGAAGAATGCTCCATCTCCGTTTGCATTCATGTCCAAATCATCAGCAAATTGCGCCTCCGCACCATCAAGTTGCGGCAGCATCTGGGCTGGCGCGTTTGGCAGATTGCCATTGGTACTAAACAGGGCATCGATTTCTCGACCATCGCGGCGCAGGGTTTCGCGCCGAATCATGTGTTGCATCTGCGCCAGTTGCTTCAACTCTTCCTGTGCGGCCGCCAACCTGTTCTGCTCTTCCACGAATTCCTTGACCACACCGCGCGTCACGCCCTGATATTTGAAGGCACACGTGCTTGCAATGCGAAACGCCGTATGTCGATACGCGCCGGCCTGGAAGAAAGCCAGCATGCGTGGTGTGTAATCAGGAAACGCGCTGAATAACGCCTGGTCGACCAGCGCCAAACTCAGTTCGGCCGCCACCGGCTTGCCCAATTGGTCCGTCACCGTGAGGTTGACTTTCGCATCCTCGCCCGGTGCGTACACCTTGCGTTGCGGTTCGATGACGACATTCAACTGTCGTTCTACGCGGAACGGCTTGCTCGCCCCTCTCAAATTGCGGCCGTCCATCACCGCGGCGGAAAGCCGGAAGTTCGGATAGTGTTTGTGATCCACATCGAGTTTGATGTCATTGAATCCTTCCTTCAACTCGATGAGGTGGTGCGACAGGATCAGTTCGCCTTCAAACGTAACCAAAGCGATGCCGCTTTTGAGTCGACTGTGCAGCCGCACATTGACCTGCTCGCCGACTTTGAGTTTGTCGGTCTTGGCGAACAGGCGAAGCTTGGTCTTGTCTTCGTCGTCGGACACGCGGATGGAACCTTGCGTGGTGACGGTGTTGTCGAATCGATCCTGACCTGACGCGCGCAGGATGTATCGACCGCCCTTGTCCAACTTCAGTTGAATCGTGCCCTCACCAGTCTTGGGGTCGGTCTTGACCTTGTGTTCACTCACGGTGACTTCGCCCGCCGGTTCGCCGGACCAACCGATCCACGGCACACCGCTGAGCACGGGGTCGGGTTGGCGGGTTTCGCGCCGGAGCACGAACAGGGTCAGCTCACGTCCGGCCGGTTCACCGTCTGGCGTTTTGGTTTTGACCGTTACATCGACCGGCTCACCAGCGAGCACCAGCGGTCGCGTCGGCTTCACGCTGATGCCGTAACCGAGGCGCGCCAGCCAGACCCGGTTTTGACTGGACACATTCTCACCTTCGAGGCTGACATGAAACGCCAGCGCGCGGTCGACTTTCATCCGTGTCGTGTCGAACTCAAACTCGAAACGCCCTTTCGCATCCGTCGCGCCGAGTTGAATGCGACCGTCGGGCAAGCGAAGCCGAACAATGCGTTTGACCACCGGCTCGCCCCAGTAGTATTCCGCCTTCACCGTGCCCTTGATGGATTCGCCGCGGAAGTAGACGGTGCGATCGAACTCCATTGACGCCTTCATCTTTTCGAGTTGATACCGCTGAACGACAAAATGACTGCTGTAGGCAACTTCTTCTTTGTCTTTCCGTCGTGCCGTGATGGTGTACGTGCCGAGCGGCGCGGCCTTGTCGAGGCCCATTTTCGTGTGAAACGAGCCGAACGCACTGAGCTTGACCTGTTCCTGTCGTAACATGCGACCTTGCGAATCGGTCACGCTCACGATGTACGTCTGGTCTTTCGGCACGACGTATTCGCCATCTTTCACGTCGCGAATGATGCCGCGAAGGGCGACCGAATGCCCCGGCTGATAAGCTGAGCGGTCGGTGTAGATGTAACCCTTCGGACTCAACCCGCTGCCGACCTGAAGGTCTTGCAAACTCAGATTGTTCGAGGCGATGTTTCCGTTTGACTTGGCAAACACATTGACCGTGCCGCAGTGCTTCAGTTCGTCGAAGGCTTTTCGATAAACGCCGTCATCGCCGGTCTGACCGGTTGCGAAGACGGTTTGCCCGTCACTGACCAGCAGGTCGACGCCTTTGGCCGGCTTGTTCGTGACCATGTTCTGCACGTAAACCAGCAATTCACGGCGGCTGGTCTTCATGATCAAATCAAGGTCGGAACGTATGACCAAGGTGGTTGCTTCCAGGTCGTCATCGCTGATATTGATGATGCAGACACCCCCCTGCTTGGCGCCGATCGGTTTGCCTTCCTTGGTCTTGAAGGGGATTTCGATCGTCTGTTCGATCGGTTTGTACTTGGCGTAGTCTTTTGCCTTGACTTCCCATTGTTCGTCGGGTTGAATCAGTGCGATGTCGAGGTTTTCAACAGCGCCGGTGCCGTGCGTCTTGCGGAAGTACGCTTCGAGATCGAGGAAATATTGACGGACGGTCAGCTTCTCGATGTTGCGCACGTTGAGTTTGACATGCGCTTTCTCATTGGTGCGGAATTTGCGCTCCGTGGTCAGTTCGAGGTGCTTTTTGGTCATCACGGTGGCGCGGGCTTTGGCTCGGCTGGCGTATGAGCCCCAGGTCAACTTGCGGTATGACTCGAGGGCTTTATTCAGGTCACCGATTTTTTCTTCGTAGATCACACCGGTTCGATAAAGTGCCAAGCCAGCTTCGTCGGTGTTCGGGTACTTGCTGATCAGTTTGGCCCACTCGCCGATCGCATTGAGATAAGCCTTGCGCACGGCGGCGGGGTCGCGCTTCTCGGCGTCCTTGATCTCGTCCAACTTCCGCGCTTCGGCGAAGTTCAACTGACCCAGCGTGAATAACACCTGGCGGGCGCGGTTGTCCAGTGGGTGTTTTTCCAGAAACGCAGCGAAGCGTTTGCGGGCATCGGCATAATCACCGTCCGCCACCGCGGTCAACGCCATGTGAAATTCCGCAGTGATGATCGCGCGTTGGCTGTCCGCCCATTGCGGGCCGTTCGGAAACTGGGCGACGTACTGCTCCCACTGCTTAATTGCGTCGGCGTATTTGCGCTGTTGAAACCGGAGATTGCCGATCTGATAGACGGCCTGCTTCCGCCATTCGTCGCGCATTTCCGCAGGCGACTTCTTCAGGCGTACGCTTTTCTTGTGAGCCGCTTCGCCGGCGGGGAGTTTGAAATTCTTCCCGTCGATAAAGGTCTGGTAAGCGGCGATCGCGTCGTCAACGCGACCGTGATGCTGAAACGTTGCAGCAATCTGCCATGCGGCGACCACGGCGTAGGCGTGATCGGGATACTTCTTCAAAAACGTGTTCGCGGCCTTCATGGCATGGTCCAGTTCCTGCCGCTGGACGTTGGGCATGTGGTAGCTGCGAATGACAAACCAATGCACATCACCCCACAACGTTGACATCGACTTGCCGCCCGGTTCCTTGAGTGCCTTGTCGCCGAGTTTGGCGATTTCATCTTCCGGCGCCTGCTTGGCCATGAGGGTGAGCAGGTCTTCGAGGTTCCGTCGCGCGGCGTCGAACTGGTTGACCGCGATGAGCGACTTGGCCATGCGATAGCGGGCAAAGAAGCGCAACGGGCCGGACGGCTTCTTGGCCTTGCCGGGCTCGGGCAGACCCACCGTTGCGCCCCAGTCTGGATCAAACTCGTTGAGGTAAAGTTTGAAATCCTGGATCGCCTGGTTGTGGTTGTTAGCCTGTTGGATGACGTAAGCTCGTTTGTAGAGAATCTCGCCGCGCAGTGCCGGGTTGATTTCAAGCGTGAGCGTCTTTCCGTAGAGTTGATAAGCCTTCTTGTAATCGGGTTTGGGCGCACCGGGATCGTTGGGGGCGGGCTTCTTGGCCAACTGGTCGGCGTACTTGACGACCACACCGGCGATTTCATTCTTGCGCTCGGTTTGCAATAGGCGATGAGCCTGTTGCTGGTAGAGTTCGTCGGCGGCTTTGAACTTGCGTTGCTGACTCAACGCCTCACCCTTGACGAACACCGCCTTGTGAAACCAGCGTGACTTGGAATGCTTGTCGATGATGATGTCGGCGGTCAGCACGGCGGCGTTGTATTGCTTGGCGTGGAGTTGTGCTGTGGCTTTCAGGTAGAGCGCGGTGTCGCCCTGTTTGGGTTGGTCGGCCAGATAGGCGTCGGCCGCCTTCACCGCCTTATCGTACGCCTTGGCTTGCAACGCACCGCGGATTGCTTCAAGACCAGCGTCCGGCTCGTCGGCAGCGCGAACCGTCGCCCCCAAAGTGAATGCGATCAACAGCGAGGCGACCGTCATATGAAACAAGCCGGCTCTGGACGAAACTGGAAGGATGGTCATGGCGAAATTCCCTGTAATCCGGATGGGGTGACATCAACGCTATCGGCGTATATTAGGACGTTTCCGACGTGATTCTGACTAATCGGACTGTCACAAGTGTGTCACGATTTGGTGAAAAGGGAAATCCGCGTACGAGGCGACCAAGCCCTCGGCCGTGAACGACGATCAATTGACGGCCGCAAGCGATTGCTCAAGAATGCCGGCTGACACCATGATGTGCTTCAAGACGTGCCCCGCCAACGCAAGCAATCGCCGTCCGCCCCGCCATGACTGATGTGATCTGGATCATTCTGGGCATTGGCTTGTCCGTCCTTTTGCTGGCGGTCGGCGTCCGGTTTTCCTTGCTTGCCGACCGCAGCCGGGTCCACCGATTCGCACGCAAACGCTACGGCACCGTCCTTGCACTCGCCGCCTGCCAGGAACAGCGCGGCAAACACGAACGGGCTCGGTTCAGCAGCTACTGGGTGGCTGAGTGCGTGGACGATGACGATCGGCACCACCGCATTCGTTGTCGTTGCGGGTTCCTGAAATGCGAACTGCTTGAACACGAAGAACTCGACGAAATCCACCAGGTGGTCCGTACTTCTCAGAGTTAGGTTTGTCTGAATAGTATTGGTGGGATGTGCGTCTCGCCCGTCAAATGGTACTGATGACAGGCGAGGCGCCTGTTCCACCAAGGGAATGCGGTTTTTCAGCCAGGGTCTAGAATTTCAACAGTTCCCACATGCTCGTGCGGTCGTCCGTCCAAAGTACGGGTGGTCTGGCGCCTTTGCTGTATTCGCTGATCTGGCGTTTGACCGTGGGATCGGACAGGAACGCCTCGTTGCGCGTGAGCACAACCCAGGTTGATCCCGTGACGCCACGCAGGTCATCGTCGCTGGAAGAGAATCTTGCGATCTGACATTTGAATTCGTCAGCCAATCCTCGCACGACCGGGTTCAAATCGACAAAGCGATTGGAAATGTGAATGACGAGCAGGCCTTCGTTGCCGGTTTCGCTGTTGAGGTGATCGAAGTAGAGTTGGATGCACTCCCTGGTCAAGAGATGCAATGGGATGGCATCGCTGCTGAACGCATCAACGATAAACACGTCGAAGTTGTTCAACGCATCTCGCTTTTTCTCCAGTTCCATCTGGATGCGGGCGTCGCCGAGCACCACTTTGGGTTTGGCGGGTGACGCTTCGAGGTAGGTGAAGAACTCCCGCGCTACCTCTTCCACTTCGGGGTTAATCTCGTAGATTCGCAGCGTGTCGCCTTCGCCGGCGTAGGTGGACACCGTTCCCGTGCCGAGTCCGATCAAGCCGATGTTCAGATTGCCGTCGCCTGCCAGTCGCTTCGGATGGCGAAGCAGTGCAAGTCCGACACCGCTTTTCTCGGCGTAGTACGAACTGTGCCACTGTTGCTTTTCTTCGTCAAGGAACTGGAAGCCGTGGAGGATGCGGCCGTGGATCAAACGTCTGATCCGGCCCATCGGCACGTAAGCGTCGCCGTCGTCATTGACGTAGTAGTCGTTCGGATCCATCGTCGCCAAGACGTCGTCTTCCGGCCAAACATATTTGTCGTACTCCTCGACGCGCATGACGCCATAGAAGTTGCGCGTTTGCAGAATCGTATCATCACCCGAATCGGTAACCTGTCCAATCAACGCCATTGTCAGAATCAAGATTGCCAGCGGCGTCGCAACCCAGCAGACGACGGGTTTGCCGATGCCTTTTTTCAACCCGAAATCGGCGAAGAATGCTGCTGTCACACCAATCACCCAGACCATCATCAATATCAGCAGCTGAATCTCCACAGTTTTATCTTCGGCATACTCGAACGTAAACGATCGCGTGGCGAGCAAGTCCGACAGCACCACGCCGAACGCTTCGGCTTCGTCGCCTTCCTGAACTGTCTCGAAAGGCCAATAGCTGAACGGCTCGTCGTAGGCGACGGTGGCGGTAAACATTACGAACAGCCCGATGAACAACGCCAGCCCGTAACGCAACAACAAAATCGGTTCTTTGTCCAACTCCCGGCGTTGTACGAACCATGCGAGGAAGGTGATCGCCGCGCAGGCCACCAGTGCGACTTGGTATTCGTAATACCCATTGAACAGATTCGGCGCCGCCAGCGCGACGAAGGCGCCACCAATCGCCCCGCCCGCCGAAACCGTTAGATAGAACAACGTCAAGTGACTGGGGTCCGGCTTGGTCTTGACCAGTTCGCCGTGACACGTCATGCAGCAGGCGAACAGGACCGTGCTGTAAACAGCAATCTGCACCCACAATTCACCACTGACGCCGACCTCGAGCATGACCACGGCAAGCGGCACTGACGCCAGCAGCAGCGCGCCGTAAACCTGCCGGATGTACCACCGTTCGTTGTCGAAGCAGATGATGAACGACAGCAGATAGAGGATCAATGGAATGACCCAGAGGAACGGCACGGACGCGACTTCCTGCGTCAGTTGATTGGTCGTTGCCAGCAGCATCGCCGACGCGCTGGCGGCGAGCATGAGCCACATGAAGATGCGGCCGATGCTCGGTCGCGGCTTGGTGACCGGCGAATCTTCGCGCGGGACGGGTTGCCCTTCCACCGCCGCGACGGCCGGATCGTCCTGCCCGCCGTGCAGCGCATGTTCGCTGCGCGCTACGCGGATCGCACACCATCCACACGCCAGCAGGAAGGCGATGAAACCATAGGTCCACCAGATCACATGCGTGCTGACACCGGCGATGCGCTCAAACAGTAAGGGATACGACGCCAGCGCCAGTAGCGATCCAATGTTGGAAAGCGAATACAACCGGTAAGGCGATCGCCCTGGATTCGCGCCGCTGAACCAGCTTTGCAGCAATGGTCCGGTTGCGGATAAGAGAAAATACGGCAGGCCGATGTTCACCAGCAGCATGAACAGGATGCGTCCGGCGGGATCATCGGCGGAGGTCGGCTTCCAGGTGTCAGCGTCCGGCCCGATTGGTAGAAACGCCACTGACGCCAACAACGCGATCAGGTGCACCACACCCTGCCATTTCCACGGCACGCGGCTGCTTAATAGGTGTGCATACGCATAACCCAACAACAGCAGCACCTGAAAGAACAGCATGCACGTTGTCCACACGCCCGCGCTGCCGCCGAACCACGGCAGGATGTATTTGCCGATCATCGGTTGAATCTGGAACAGCAGAAACGCGCTGAGAAAGATCGTGACGGCAAATCGGGCCATGGACGACACTCAAGGAAGGAAGCAGGAAACTATACCCGGTGCGCACCTGAAAAGAAAAACCCCGGCCGCGGCGACCGGGGTTTGCATCTTTTAATTGTAAGGGTGATCAACGCACGCCGGAGATTACGCCAACCTTCTTCGACACGCCGGAGATCTTCGTGTCACCTTTGCCTTGTGGGACGAAGGTGAAACGCCCGGGCGCCGAGCTGCGTCGGCTACTGGTCACTGCGGGGATACCGATTTGAGCGTGCACATACTTCGGAGCCTTGACGATCAGGCGACCGTTGAAATACTTGATCGACGAGTGCTGACCGCCGAACGCCTGCCAGATGTCCGGCTCGATCAGTTCGCGAATCATCTGCGCCATTTCTTCGCCGCGTTCCGATTCGGACTTCTGCTGTTCGGGATCGGGTGCATCGGCGAAGATGTTCGTCGACGCCACCGCCGCGCCGCCGGACGAACCGCCGGAACTGGTGTTGCTCAATGCCTGGTTGATGTCAAAGCTCGGCGGGCTTTCAAACGAA
>JANQKH010000109.1 GCA_028281215.1 Phycisphaeraceae bacterium
ATCGTTTCGAGCAAATCAACTTCTGTTGTAGCGTTCAGTACGAGCCCCGACCGTAGCACACCATATCAATCCCACGGCGATCTACGATCGCCCGCTAAACGTTGTCTACTCTTCCATGCGTTCGATAAGCCAGGTTTCCAATTCGATCGGCACGGGCCGGCCGAACACGGTCGCGATGACACGGACCTTGCCCTGCTCGGCAAGCACTTCGTCCACGGACGCTTCGGTGTTCTCGAACGGGCCTTCCTTGATTTTGACGTGATCGCCTTTCTTGAACTCGGTTTTGATCGTGGCTTCCTGTTCATCCGGAGCTTTGGAGGCTTCAAGGATTTTTTCGACCTCGTTGAGCGGCATCGGCGTCGGGTGGCCGGCGGTGCCGATGAAATCACCAACGCCGGTCGTTTCCTTGATCAGGAAGAACACATCCTGCGGGATGCGGCCGTCGGCTTCAAGACGCATTTCGACGAACACGTACCCTGGATACAACTTCTTGAGCATGATCTTCTGCTTGCCGCCCTTGACCGTCTTCACCTTTTCGGTGGGAACGAGGATGCGGTTGACCAAGTGCTCAAAGCCTTCGATCTTGATTTTGCGAAGGAGCGTTTCGCGGACGGAGTCTTCCTTGTTGGAAGCCACGCGAAGGACGAACCAATCCATGCCTTCGGTGACAAGCGGTTCATCATCGCCGAATACACCGTCGTCGCGCGGCTCGCTTTTGGGTTTGGTGGGCGCTTCCGGTTCGGATTCAGGCCCCGTGGCTGCTTCGTCAACTGCGGCGTCTTCGGCCGGCGCTTCGGCTTCCGGTTGCGACGATTCATCGTCGGCACTTGCTGCGCTTTGGTCATCCAGGCTTTGATCTTCGGCACCCTGATCTTCCGGTTTGTCGGCGTTTTCGGTCATGACTTCGGCGTCCTTGTGTTCTTCAGACATTGTCAAATCCTCATCGGAGGGTGGTTGTGCGTCGGCGTCCGGCGGAGTGTTTCTACTACTAAGCGTGCGATGGATAGCCTTCGGCCCTTTTGGCCGTTTTCAGCCGTCTATCGCAATTCCAAACTGTGTCAAAGCGACGCTGAACACGTCGCCCTGTTTGAACTCTGATTCGGCACACGGCGGGTTCAGTTGTTCGACTGAACACCTGATGCATTGCCGATGTTGTGCTTTCTCGCTGCTTTCCCGATGCGGCTCACGGCCGTAGCCTGGTCCGTTTGAGCACGATCACTCGTGCCAGTCATACTGTATGGTCGTTACAGGTCGACGTCGAGGATTTTGATCAACGTGAACAACCAGGCAAAAAGGTAGTCGATCACAAACAACAGTCCGACGATGAGCATGGTCCCGGAGATCACGACGCCGGTGGAACCCCAGATTTCCTTTTTGCTGGGCCAGTTGACTTTGCGCATTTCCGATTCTGTGGCGCTCATAAAATCAACGATGTTGCCCTTGTTGAGAATCCACCAGCAGAAGAGGCCCATGCCGGCGAAGATGACCAGAGCGATACCGCCGAGGACCATGTCGCTGGCACCGGTGATTTTCAGTTCTTCGAGCAGCCAGTAGATGCCCCAAGCCGTCAGCAGACCGATGCCGGACGCAGTGAGGATGCGCGTCCACTTGCCATGTCCGGGCTTGTTCAAGGTAAAGAAAGACACTGTCTGGGGACTCCGGGGCTAACGAGTTTTCACGATTTGGTCCGGACGTTCACCACACGTCAGCTTGGGCATGGGGCGTCGATCCGGGGATTCATTCAGCACGCCAGGAGGGACTTGAACCCCCAACCTGCTGATTTGGAATCAGCTGCTCTGCCAATTGAGCTACTGGCGTTTTGGATTTTGGATTTCGGATTGGGGATTTCGGATTGGCATAACGCCCGTCGTCAAAATCCGAAATCGCAAATCCGAAATCCGCAATCGCCTTACTTCCGTTTAATCTTATGCAGCGTGTGCTTGCGAAGTCTTGGGCTGTACTTGCGCAGGCCTGCTTTGAGTTTCTCGGGGATGCCGCCTTTGATGTTGATCGGCGTGCGATAGTTCAGGTCGCCGCACTCGGTGCATTGCAACCAGACGTACTCGACGGCGTCTTTGCTTTTCTTGGCCATGGTTCGGCTCTTTTCTAATCAGGTCCAACCCCACCGTTGGACGAAAAGCTGCCGACCGCCGTTAAGCGGCCGGCAGTGAAATTGCCTGGTGCTACTCAATGATCTCGATCACCACGCCGGAACCGACGGTTCGGCCGCCCTCGCGAACGGCGAATCGGGATTCCTCTTCCATCGCGATCTCTTTCTGCAATTCGACTTCGACTTCGACGTTGTCGCCGGGCATGCACATCTCGGCGCCGCCGAGCAGGCTGATGCCGCCGGTCACATCGGTCGTGCGGAAGTAGAACTGCGGCTTGTAACCGGAGAAGAACGGGCTGTGTCGGCCACCCTCTTCCTTGGTCAAGACGTAGATCTGAGCCTTGAACTTCTTGTGAGGATTGATGGTCTTGGGAGCCGCGAGCACCTGGCCGCGTTCAACCATGTTCTTGTCAATACCGCGAAGCAGGCAACCGACGTTGTCGCCGGCCTGGCCTTCATCCATGCTCTTGTTGAACATTTCGACACCGGTGACGGTGGTGTCTTGCGTTTCGCGAAGACCGACGATTTCGATCTTGTCGCCAACGCGAACCACACCGCGCTCGATACGGCCGGTGAGCACCGTGCCGCGGCCCTTGATGGAGAACACGTCTTCGACCGCCATCATGAACGGCTTGTCCGTTTCGCGTTCCGGTTCGGGGATCCAAGTGTCCAGCGCGTTCATCAGGTCACCGATGCACGCCGCAGCCGCTTCATCGCTGGGATTCTGCAACGCGGGAAACGCGGCGCCGCGGATGATCGGCGTATCGTCTTCAAACTCGTGCTTGGCCAGCAATTCCTGGACTTCGAGCTCGATCAACTCAAGCAGTTCATCGTCGTCGACGAGGTCAACTTTGTTGAGGAAGACGACGAGTTTAGGCACGTTGACCTGACGGGCGAGCAGCACGTGCTCACGCGTCTGCGGCATGGGGCCGTCGTCCGCCGCGACCACGAGGATACCGCCGTCCATCTGGGCGGCGCCGGTGATCATGTTCTTCACGAAGTCGGCGTGACCGGGACAGTCGACGTGGGCATAGTGACGGTTTTCACTTTCGTATTCGACGTGCGAGGTCGCGATGGTCACGATCTTGGTCGCGTCACGACGGCCGTCTGAAGCGGAAGCCTTGGCCACGTCATCATAGGAAGTGAAGTCAGCGAGACCCTTCGCGCCCTGCACAGCGGTGATCGCTGCGGTGAGGGTGGTCTTACCATGGTCAATGTGGCCAATGGTGCCTACGTTCACGTGCGGTTTGGTACGTTCAAAAACACCCTTCGCCATCGGATGTTGACCTCCACTGTGGGGGTTGCGTTGATCCAACCACTTGACGATCGGGCTGGATCGGACCATTCATGTCAATCACGGCAACAACGTGCTGCCGCCAGAATTACAAGTTTCGACTCCTCGGGGGCCCCGGTCGGTTTTCGCCCTGCCGGGAGCCAATGGGGAGAACCGGAGATTGTACAATTTGCTCATTAAAGGGCAAATTGCGCGATCTTTCACCTGAAGGCGACCAGTCAGGGTGCCCTCATTTATCAAACAGAGCCACCCATGGGACTTGAACCCACGACCTCACCCTTACCAAGGGTGTGCTCTACCAACTGAGCTAGGGTGGCATGCGTTGCTTCAGAATGGCGTTGCTTGTACTCACCAAGTAATTGTAGTACGAATCGGTCGGCCTGAGCTTCATGCGATATGCGAGACTTCCAAAACCCATCACTACTCA
>JANQKH010000114.1 GCA_028281215.1 Phycisphaeraceae bacterium
CCGGATCACGGAACGTGCGACGCTTAGCCTCACTCACCTCAGGATTCTTCGCCAAAACACGCTGGCCAACGCGAAGGGTTTCGATTGGTTGAAGGGACGTGTCAGCTGGAAGCAAACTGGCCGGCACCGTGTGCGCAGCGCTAACAATATCCGAGTCCTGATGAGTTGGAACTTGGGACCCCTCACTGCCTCCAAAGAGGCCGAGGCTTGAACAAAGTAAGACCAAGCCCACGAGTACCGCGATGACAGCAGTTGCGTTCAACCACTGACCATGCTTGTTCTTATTGAGCACTGACTCGTCCGTCATAGCAGATCTCCTGCATCGCAAAAGCCTATTCTTTCTATCATTTCCTAACCGATTGTGGTCATTCCCGGCATCAACCATCCGCCGAGAATCGGCCGTTCGCGGTAGACCGCAAGCGGAAGACCAGTCGGTTTGGTTTCATGTTGCCATTGCCGGATAACCTCTGCGGGCGTGAGTACACGCCGTTTCTTCCTGCGTCGTTGGATGTACTGCTGCGCTATAAGGCCGGCTCCGACGCTGGTTAGCCCCAAACCGGTCCAGAAGCGCCAATCATCACGGACGACCGTCCACCAAGGTTCAACGAGTGAACTGGCCGTGAGCAGTGAAGGTGATACGGGCACGAGGATCCCTGTACCGGTGACGAAACAGTGCCCCTCTTGAGCTAAGTCTTCAAGGGCCTTGACCGTTCCATCTTTATCGACGGCACGTGATGTGGAATGCCCGGCGTTTCTTGCTTTCGTTGCAGCATCTGAAACGGGGTCACCGTAGCGAGTCGCATGTTTCAGCGATTTGGACGAACTCTTAACCCCTCGTGTCAATCGACCCGCCATGTTTTTGGCGGCCTTTCCAACCGCGGCTACCGGCACAATTGACACGACCGAGATCGCTGCATCCAGGTAATTACCTCGCGAGACCGAAATACCGGCATTCACGACGGCGATTGCGCCGGATACAACGATGCCGACAACAGGAATGAAGACCGCCGCGAATTCAAGGATACTTAGGAATAGTTGGATGCTGTCGAGAATCGACTCTTTGCGAATTTCCTCGTATTTTTCGGCCAGGCCTTCATATCGCTCATTGGCCGTGAGTAACCAGTCAGCCGGACGCGACTGAATGTCATCCTGAACCTGTGCCAGAACCTGCTCTCGATCGTCAGCCTTACGACTCTTGGCGCCCTGCTTGGCGAACTGTTCGACCGAAATCTGTGACTGAATCAGCGCGGCAGCGGCAGCGAAGTCATGCAATACCGCACGACTGGCAACGACACCAGCGATACGCGCACTGACCATTTCAGTATTCAATTCCTCGAGCACTTGAACGACTAGTGCCCGCGCTTCAAGTAAAGCCTTACGAATTGCCACCGTGGCAAGGTCTTTCTGCTGGTCGGCATCGGCCTGCATCGCATTCATAATCGCCAACCCGGCGGCTGCCAACTCCGCAATCCTTGCCGTGATGTCGTCTTTGATGGCCGTCTGCTGGCTCATGATCGCCCCGACCGCTTCAAGCAAGGATGCGCTGACCAAATCCAGTTCAGCCTTGAGCGTTGCCATGTCTCGTACGGCACCTTTGAAGACCGATTCGACACGGTTAAAACTCCATGCATTGGCATCGCCCGACACGTTCCACGTAAGCGGGGTGAAACCGGGCACGATGCCGAACAACTGCTGATCGTTTTCGACGGTCTGATTCACGGTGGGCGCCGTGACGGTGGCGAGAATGTCGCCGCCGCTTCGGATCGATTCGATGGAATCTTCAGCTTCGATCGTGCCTTCGATATCGCCCCAGCCGACGATCAGTCCGATGTCACCCACACCACTCGTGTCCACACCGGCAGTGATATCCGCCTGGATATTGCCATAGCTGAGAATGGTCTCGATCGAGCTGTCGGCGTGAATGGCGACGGGCGTGACGCCCAACATGAGAATCGCGCCCGCGGTAATCGAATCAATGATTCCGCCGGCGGAGATGGAACCGCCGACAATCTGGTTGCGAACGTTGATTCGACCAATGTTGCCTTGAGCGGCCACCGTCGCAGTGAGGTTGCCGTCTGCAACGATTTGAACGATATCGTTGTTGGCCTGGTACACGCCGGTGACGTTGCCTGATGTGAGCACCGCGCGGATGTCACGGCCTGCAGACGCACCCGTTCCAACGTGGCTTTGAGAGGCAAGCGTGATATCACGGACGGCCACAATATTGGATGCCTCAACGCCGCCGATGGCGACAGCGTAGGCATCGCGGCCGGCATTGAGGGTCGTCGTCGAAGCGATGACGTCAAGCGATGCGACAAATGCATCATTTCCGCTGGTCACCGCGCCTGCGGACAGAGCTCCGCCGCTGAAAATGGTAGCGTCCTTGCCGGCATCGATGGATGCGGCGGTCAAGGCATCAATGGCCAGAACGGTCGCTTCACCGCCAACTGTGACATTACCCAGTGTGGTGATTCCGTTGACAATGATTTCAAAGTCACCGTTCGTGACTGTAATGTCGCCCGAGGTAAAATCATCAAGTGCAAAGATTGACGCTTCGTTGGCGGCATCGACAGTCGTCAATGTCACATTACCGGTTGTGCGTAGCTCCAGGTCATTACCAGCATCGAGCACGCCTTCAGTCACGTTGCCGAAGACGGTGGCATTCACGTCACCGTTGTCCGTTTCAAGATCAAGCGTGGCCACATCCATGGCGGAAATGAATTCGGCGTCATTGTTGGCGTGAAGGTCGACGGATGTAAGTCCGGCAGCTTGCAAACCAAACACCTGAACGTCAGCGTTCTGCCCAGCATCGATGTTCGCATCAAGGCTGCCGGCCACCAACAACTCAAGATCCGTTCCCGCACTGATGGTCGGCTTACCGGTCACACTGCCGGCAACGAACACATCAGCGTTCCCGTTTTCCGCGTCAACATTGGCACTGGTATCTCCGAGAACCGCCAATTCAATATCACCGTCGGCCGTAATTGGACTTTGCTGATCCTCCACGATTTGTGCATTGACATTGCCATCAGCATCAACGGCGCCGGTTAGTGAACCGAGCACGCGAAGCGTGACGTCGCCGCCACTGGTAATCGCTCCTGCATCACCGCCTGTGTTGACTTCGACGTCGTCATCAGCTGTGACAGCACCGGTCGCGTCACCCACCGCAAGCACCGTCGCGGACCCGCCCGTCTGAGTAGTGCCGGTCGCATCACCAATTGTGTTGATCTCTGCATCGCCATTGGCATTCACCGAACCACTGAAATGTTGCCCCGCAGAAAGCGACACCGCGCCAGCCGTGGAAGTTATTGCACCGCTGACATCGGACGCAGAGACGACGTTGACTTGATTCAACGCATTAACTGATGCACTGACCTGATCCTTGGCGTAAAGTTCGACCGATCCAGCCACAGCGGAGACCGAGCCAGAGTGTTGACCAAACGACACCGTGCTGACGTTTCCATTGGTCGAGGTCATGGCTGACCCACCGATGCTGCCAGCCACAACCGTCACATCCTGCGCAGCCGTAATGGCGCCACCAACAGAACCTGCGATGTACAACTCGGCCGTACCAGGGTCAGTTCCATGATTCTTGCCTGCTTCGATATTGCCACCAAAGGCACCCGTGCCAAGCGCACCGTCATCGCCACCT
>JANQKH010000824.1 GCA_028281215.1 Phycisphaeraceae bacterium
CAACGGGTAGCAAACGAATCATACGAACTCCAATCAATCAGGGGTGCATGGTGTGGAGAGTCCTTTATCATAAGGCCGACCTGTGGATCAAAGAAAACATTATCACGTTGGTTCGCACGCCATAGAAGGATGAACAATGAACCACCGGATTGTTTTGAATTGTCGACAAACCGGGAGATGACCTTTGCCTCTTCGCGTTTCCTGTCAATCCTGCGGCAAAACGTTGGTCGCGCCGGACCACGCGGCGGGACGGCGTGCGCGGTGCCCGAACTGCCGGGCGGTGTTGACGATTCCCCGCCCGGCGGACGATCCTGACGCCGAAGTCGGCCGTGCGATGGGCGATAAAGACATTCGCAAAGAGCACGGCAAGCCACATGTGCCCGAGTCGCAAGTTCCCGCTCAACCCGCGCCGGTGCTGGGTGATCAAACCGCGTTGCCGGACTGGTTGCCAAAGCTTCGCCGCTACGGCTACTTGTTCTTCATGCTCGCGCTGTTGCCGCTGGCGTTTTCGTTGCTGAATAACAGCACCAGTGACGTGTTTTGGCGCAGCGAGCATTCGATAGCCGAGTACGAAGAAACGCATGGCAAATTTGCGGACGATGTCAGTTTCGATGACATACTGTTTGCCTTGCCGGGCAAACGCATTCAAGGTGCTCATCTTGCGGCCGATTCCGGTGTGCATTGGTTCTACGCCTTGCTGTCCGGGGGATTGTTCATGGCGGCGGCGATGTTGTTGTTCGATCCCGGCAGTGCAAAATTCAAAAACCTGATCTGGGTTGGACTGTTTACCGGCACGGTCGGCATCTTCCTTTTGCTGTCGTTTCATTCGCTGGCCGTGTGGTCGCAGGGGTATGAATTCGAGGGCGGCAGTGAGCTGGCCATCCTTTTCTATATCGTGCAGTTCATCGGTTACGCCTACCACGCGGCGGACGATCCGACGAATGGATTCTGGCGCAGCGCGTTTGGGTTCACCTTGAGCGTGGGGTTGTGCGAAGAAACGGTTAAGGCGATGCCGGTGATGTGGCGGGTGACACGAAAGGCATGGCTCGACTGGCGTGGCGCCTGCGCGTGGGGGCTGGTCAGCGGCGTGGGGTTCGGCGTCGCCGAGGG
>JANQKH010000175.1 GCA_028281215.1 Phycisphaeraceae bacterium
ATCGTTTCACCGTTGCTTGCCGCCACGCGAACCTTCGAGCCGTCATCGCGCTTCTCGAAACGCACGCGGGTCGGCTTGCCATCCACCACCGGCTGCACGTTGGAGATGTGGATGGGCATCTCACGCTCCACCACGCCGCCCTGCTGGTTGGCGCGCGTGGGCTTCATGTGCTTGCGGTGAACATTGATTCCCTGCACCACCACCTGGTCAGCGTCGGGAATCACACGAATGATCGTTCCCTGGCGCCCGCGGTCGTCGCCGCTGATCACCTGAACGAGGTCGCCTTTTCGTACGTGTCGGGGCATGGCTGTTTCTCAGTAGGACAGACACTCTTGTCTGTCGTTCATTCGGGTTTCCATTAACAGGCAGGCAGCCTGTCCTACTTCCGGATTACTTCGCTCACACAACTTCCGATGCGAGGGAAACGATCTTCATGTAGTTCTTCTCACGCAGTTCACGGGCGATGGCGCCGAAGATGCGCGTTCCCTTCGGGTTGCCTTCGTCGTCAATGATCACCACCGCGTTGCGGTCAAACTTGACCGAACTGCCATCAATGCGTTTGACCGGATACTTCGTGCGAACGACCACGGCCTTGACGATGGTTCCGGTTTTCATATCGCCGCCGGGCAGGGCCTTCTTGACCGAGCATACGACACGATCACCCACATGCGCCTGCTTGCGGGTGCGTTTGTTGCGAGCGGTTGACCCGCCAAGGACGCGAATGACGTAGGCAACTTTCGCGCCGGTGTTGTCCGCAACGTCAACTCTTGATTCCTGTTGAATCATGGCTTGGTTCCAATCGACGGCAGGTCATCAGACTGCCGGGTGTTTCGTATCTTTGCGACAGACGGGAATGCCTGTCCTACTGCCTGGTTCGGTTGCGAGTTACTCTTCACCGGGGCTCTTTTCGATGACGCGAACGAGGCGCCAATTCTTGGTTTTACTGATCGGCCGGCAATGGGCGATTTCAACGCGATCGCCGAGACCAGCTTCGTTGTTCGGATCATGCACGTGATAGCGGGTTCGTCGCTTGAGGTACTTGCCGTACTTCGGGTGCCGCACCTTGTAGCTGATCTCCACCGTGGCGGTTTGATCCCGCTTGTCGGAAGTCACCACACCAATCTGGGTGCGAATCAGGGGGCCGCGTTCTTTCGTGCTCGTTGCCATGTGCATGGTTTCCTTTTGCCGGACTGGCGTTGGGCGCTTGCCGCAATGCAGTCCGCTCTTGGCTCATCGTTACGATTGCTTTGCCGACAGTTCGCGCGTGCGTTGCTCGGTCTTGATGCGAGCAACGTCTTTGCGAATCTCGCCCAGCTCGCGCGGGTTTTCCAACTTTTCAGTGACCGCTTGCGATTTAAGCTCGAACAGACGCCGACGCAGTCGGTCTTCTTCCTGCCGAAGCTCTTCGTCACTCATTTTGTGGACTTCATTGGCTTTCATGGTTCAATCTCAAATGCGGCGGTTCACGCCGCGGTTCAACACATCTATGTTTCGGCGCCTTGAATCAAGCGTGCCGACGATCCACAAATCGGCACCGGAACGGCATCTTGTGCGCCACACGGGTAAACGCCTGCACTGCCATCTCGCGCGGCACGCCGGCGATCTCGTACAGGATCGTGCCGGGCTTCACCGGGCAGGCCCAGTATTCCGGCTCCGCCTTGCCTTTGCCCATGCGTGTTTCCAGCGGCTTCTTACTGATCGGCTTCCAGGGAAAAACGCGCACGTATAGTTTGCCTTCGCGGCTGACGTACTGACGGGCGGCCACACGACCGGCTTCGATCTGCCGGGCGGTCATCCAACCGTGTTCGAGAACCTGGATGCCGTACTCGCCGAACGTGACGTAGTTGCCGCGATTGGCGTTGCCGCGCATCTTGCCGCGCTGGTGTTTGCGGTATTTGACCCGTTTGGGCATCAGGGGCATGGCTGGGCTCCGTTCATTCTGAGTGTCGATCTTCGATCGACCGCTAAACATT
>JANQKH010000190.1 GCA_028281215.1 Phycisphaeraceae bacterium
GCCTACCGAAATCGAACCGGACGTCACCAGCGACCTCCGCCTGATCGACTCGGAAACCGGCGAAACGCTCGACATCAGTTCCGGCGGTGACATCGTCCTGCTCTACGAAGAATACCGCCTCCGCTTCCAACGGCACCTCGAAGCGATGTGCCAATCCCGAAGCGGCCGCATGATGACCCTGAACGCAGGCGATGACCTGGGACATCATCTGTTTGACGTGTTACGGAGGCGAGGATGGATCAGGTAGCCATCATAACTGAAGCACAAAAACGCAGAAACGCGACCTTCGCTTTGATCGCGTTGGTGATGGTCTACATTGTGATCAATTCATTCATGTTTCTGCCAACTTGGGTTTTCTACGTGTTTCTAGGACTTGTCGTGTTGAACGGTGTGTGGATCAATGTACAACAGTTTCGATTGGACCGATTGAACAAAACAACACCGGCTCGATGCTCCAATTGTGATTACGATTTGTGTGGCACGATTGCCGGCGGCGGCACAAACTGCCCGGAGTGCGGAAAGACCATCACGCGTTCTGAAAAAGGTATTCAAAGTTGACAATTTATGAGGTGCTTCGTTGGGCTTCCTGAGTTTAAGCGCATTATGGCTTCTGCTTCTGATACCGCCGCTGGTATTGCTGTACTTTCTTAAACTCAAGCGGCCGCGGTTGGCAGTGCCTTCACTCATTCTCTGGCAGCAGGTGGTCAATGACACGCGCGTCAACTCGCCGTTTCAGAAGTTCAAGCGCAACATCCTGCTACTGATCCAACTGATCCTGTTGTTGTTGTTGATCCTTGCAGCGACGCAGCCGTTCTGGCGCGGGGCGGCGAGTTCGGCCGACCAGTTACCAATCCTCATCGACCGCTCGGCGAGCATGGCGGCGGTCGACGCCGACGGCAAATCACGACTCGACATTGCCAAGCAGCGCGTGCGCGACATGATCGAAGGCCTGTCGCCCAACGAGGAACTGGCGATCATCGCGTTCAGCCAGTCCGCCAACCAACTGTCCGGGTTCACCAGCAACAAACGCGTGCTGCTCGATGCGCTGGACAGCATCACTATCGAAGATTTACCCAGCGACCTGGGCGAAGCGCTGCGCATGGCGGACGCAATGGCGCGGTCGCACATGTTTGAACGTGTGTTGATGATCAGTGACGGCAACTTTCCTGCGAAGATCGATTTCCAGTTGCCGTTTGAACTGGCCTACGAACGGTTACCCGCCGCGGGCGCGAACATCGGCATCACATCGCTTAATGCCCGCAGAGCTTCAGGCAAAGGCTGGAGCGTGTTCGTCAGCGTGCAGGCGACGAAGGACAACCATTCGCCCGCCACGCTGGAGCTGATTCAGGACGGCGAAACCCGCGCAACCGAGCGCGTCGCGCCGACCACCGGCCGGGCGCAGCGCGTCATGTTCACCATTTCCAGCGACAAGCACACCAGCATCGAGGTGCGGCTGAAACCGGACGGCCTCGACTCCCTGCCCGGTGACAACGAAGCGTACCTCGAACTGTCGCCCCTGCGGCCGCTGTGGGTGCACGTGCCGCGATCGATGGACACCTTCCGTACGGCCTTTCAGGATCTCGAAGATGTGCGCCTGTTTCCCGAAGGCGCAGGCGACGGCGTGCTGGAAGATTACGACCTGATCGTCACCAACGCCGAAGGG
>JANQKH010000192.1 GCA_028281215.1 Phycisphaeraceae bacterium
CAAGACTCGGCCATGAGCAGTTCAACTGCGAAGTGCACGCCTATTCGCCCGCTTTTACCGAAGTGGAACTGAAGCAGGTGATCCCGCTCGCTTCGCACGTCAGTTTCAACTCGCTCAACCAATGGACGCGCTTTCGATCGCTGTTCGTCGATGCCGGCGCCTCGCCCGGGTTTCGTGTCAACCCGGAACATTCCGAAGTCGCCACGCCGTTGTACGACCCGTGCGCCCCGTGTTCGCGGCTCGGCATCACGCAGGCGGAACTCTTTGCCGACGCTGTCACGGACGGCGACCGCGCCGGACTTGAGGGCCTACACTTTCACACGCTCTGTGAACTCAACGCCGACGCCCTGCAGCGCACGCTGCCTGTCGTCGAAGCGAAGTTCGGTTCGCTGTTGCCCGATATGAAGTGGGTCAACATGGGCGGCGGACATCACATCACGCGACCGGACTATGACGTCGACCTGCTCATCCAACTGCTCACGGACTTCCGCCAACGCCACCCGCATGTGGACCTATATCTCGAACCCGGGGAAGCGATCGCCCTCAACGCCGGCGTGCTTGTCACGACCGTCGTGGACACATTGCACAATACCATGGACATCGCCATCCTCGACACCTCCGCGACCACGCACATGCCCGACGTGCTGGAGATGCCCTATCGGCCGCAGATTATTGGTGACCTGCCCGGCGCGAAACCCGGTGAGAAGCCGCACACGTTTCGCCTCGGCGGACCGAGTTGCCTCGCCGGCGATATCATCGGCGACTATGCGTTCGACCGTCCGTTGCAAGTCGGCGACAAACTCGTTTTCGCCGACATGGCGCATTACACGATGGTCAAAACGACCACGTTCAACGGCGTTCCACTGCCCGCCATCGCCGTCCATGATTCGCAGTCCGGTCAAACGCATGTGATCAAACAGTTCGGTTACGAGGATTACCGCGATCGGTTGTCTTGAGAGGAAAACTCACACGCAAAGGCACCGAGGCGCGGAGAGAATAGACCGCTTGAGGAAAGCAGGAATGCAGGAAAGGAGGGGGTGATGCCGACGCAATCTCTCGATGCTCGCGCCCTTGCGTGAGACGCATTCACTTCAACGACTCCAGGAACGTCAACAGATGACGTAACTCATCGGTCGTCAGAGACTCGTGCAAACCCGACGGCATGATCGAGGTGTCCAACGCCTGCCGTGACACTGGATCACTCCAGCGAATCTTATGCACCTTGCCGGTTGCGTCGGCCCAGAGATCGACGCCCTTTTCGCGGCCGATGTTGATCGCTGTCACACGGTCGCCGTTTTCCAACTCCAGCAACGACACTGCGTAATACGGCCCGATCTCCCGGCTCGGTTGCAGAATTGATTCGAGCAACCGTCTGCGATCGTGCGACGCGCCGATATTGGACAAGTCCGGCCCGATGTTTGCACCTCGGCCGTCGATGGTGTGACAGCGATAGCAACCGCCGGCCTTGGCGTGAAAGAAGATGCGCTGCCCAGTGGCGGCGTCGCCGTTGCCGGCGGTGCGTTTTAACCATGCGTCAATATCATCCGACTTGGGGCGAGGTGCGGTTTTCACGTTCGGTAACACCTTCGCCACCGCGGGTGTGACCACTTCATGTGCGGCCGCGTAACGCTGCAACATTTCACGATGCACGTCGGATAATTTCACTCCGCGCAGGGTGCGCAACGCTTCATCGCGCAGCGTCGTATCGAGGCCGAGCGCGGCGTCCATCAACAACTGCCTGCCACCATTATCATCATCCGACAACCCTGCCAACGCTTCGGCACGCAACGCCGCCGCATGCTTTTCGTCGCCCGCGATCTGGCGCAACACCGCCAATCGTTCCGGCAACGCGCTCATGCGCAATGAACGCACGGCTTCGAGTTGCAACGTTGGGTCTTCCACTTCGATGAGCTGCTTCAACAATTTCAACGTCAACTTCGCATCGCCCGCCGGCGTCGCCCGCAGCGCCATTGCCTTGATCATCGGTGACGTCTTCTCATCGTGCAGCAGCGGCCGCAGGTAAAACAATGGGCCGACTTGATCCGCAGCCCGCGGATTCTTGCCGTCGAGCAAATCGAGTGCGGCGAGATACGCGGCGACCAGACGCGGGTTTTCTTTTTCCTTTGACAGCGCGGCCGTCAACAAGTCACGGTGCTCTTCGTTTTTCGTTTCGCCAATCCACTGCGCAGCCATGAAACGAACATCAGCATCGGAATCGTTCAACAATTGTGGAATGAATCGGCGACCGTAGTCGACCGTGTCCCGCCGCAGCGCCGTCGCCACGGCCAACCGTGCGGGCATGTCGTACAGTTGTGGGTTCAGTTGGTCCACCGACAGGTTCGCTACGACGTGTCGCGTGGCGGCGTGGCGAGCAAAGGGGTCACTCGACATCGCCTCAGTCGGCA
>JANQKH010000195.1 GCA_028281215.1 Phycisphaeraceae bacterium
CTTCATGACCGACCGCCCGTTCACACAGCCGAACTACAAAGACCACCACAAGCAACTCAAGTACGGCGAGGTGTTCGGGCACATTCTCGCCCTGCGCGACTTGCATCGCGCTGGCAAACTCAACGATCGACAACGCTGGTTCATGGAAAAACACCGTCCCGCCGAGCAATTATTCGATCACGCCACCGATCCGGACGAGACGGTCAACCTGGCGGATAATCCGAAATATGCCGACGTGCTTCAACGTCATCGGGCGATTCTAAAAACGTGGATCAAAACCACCGGCGACAAGGGGCAAATCCCTGAAAGCCAGGCGTCGCTTCGTTTCGTGCACAAACGATGGGGCAAGCATTGCGTGAACCCAGAGTATGACTTTCTCAAGAAGTGAACGCCACATATGCAAAACGCGGCCGGGGATTTGCCTCCCCTGCCGCCTATACTTTCACCGTGAGCGCGACTGCTTTTCCAACGCTGTTCAACCCACTGATCGTCAAAGGCTACCGTGAACGATTGAGA
Source organism: Phycisphaeraceae bacterium (assembly GCA_028281215.1). Lineage (GTDB taxonomy): Bacteria > Planctomycetota > Phycisphaerae > Phycisphaerales > Phycisphaeraceae > JANQKH01. The sequence goes on from JANQKH010000195.1 coordinate 517, forward strand.
TTGAAACACGTCCTGACGTGGGGTGTGGTGGTCATTGTCGTGGCGGGATTCATCTACGCGATCGCGTTCTTTCTCGCGTCGAATCAAGGCAAATTGCAAGCCACCGACGCCAACGCCATCGCGCTGGCGGCGTTGCTGGTGTTGCAGGCGATCATCCTCATGCTCATCGGCACTGGCAGCGTGGCGACAGGCATCGTGCAGGAACGCTCCGCGCGGGTGCTTGATTACCAGCGCATGACACCGATGAGCCCGACGAGCAAGATCATCGGCTACCTTTTTGGGCTGCCGGCGCGGGAGTATTTTCTGGCAGCGCTGGTCTTTCCCTACATCATCGTGGCGGCGCTCGCGTCGGATGTGTCCCTCTGGAATCTGACGCAACTCTACATCGTCGGTCTGATTTCCGTCTGGCTGTATCACATGATGGGGATGGTGGCGGGCATCGTCGCGCCGCGGCCGTGGAAAGCCGGCGTCGCCACACAGGCGATGGTGTTGATCACTTATTTCGTTTTGCCGCTGCTGGGGCAATGGGGTTTCACGTTTTTTCTTTACCTGACACCGCGCCCCGTGTTCGCCAAGCTTGCGTTGGAAGAGTTGAACCTGCCCGCCAGTTTACTGTCGAACTTTAAGGACATTCCCACGACCGGCGATGTGCCGTTCTTTGCGATGAATTTCGATCCGATGGTATTCACGCTGCTGGTGCAATCGTTTTTGATTGTGTCGCTGTTTGTGATTGTGTACCGCAAGTGGCGGCAGGAGACGCGGCATCCGTTTTCCAAGATCTACGCGCTGCTGTTTTACGCCGGCGTGCAGATCGGACTGCTCGGCAGCCTTTGGCCGTGGATCACCGACCCGCAACGGTTCAAGGAAGTCTCGCAGCGGTTGGAGAACATGCAATGGCTCGGCCTGCCCGGCTCGCGGTACGGCGATGTGATCATCGGCATTCTGCTGAGCACGTTCCTGGCCGTGTCCGGCGGCGCGGTGCTGCTGATGGCAAACATGATCACGCCCGACCGGCATACCTACGCGCGCGGGATTCGCCAAGCGAAGAAACTCGGTCTGCCCCGCAACCCGTGGACCAACGATGCCGCCGACGCGACGCCTTACATGGCGGCGTTTGTTCTGATGACCGCAGCGAGTTACACCGTGTTCGTCTGGCTCGCAGTGGACAGCGGCCGATTCTTCACCAAGGCGCCTTCCGCGCCGGCGCTGGCGCTACCGATTCTTATCTTCGCAGGCCTGGCGATGTACCTCCAAGGTATTGCGTCCCGCTGGGGCAAACGCGGCCTGACCATGGGCCTGTTCCTCGTCTGGATCGTGCCGTTCCTGCTCTCGATCACGATCATCGTCGCCAAGCAACCGGTGTTGTCGGCGTTGTACGTCGGCGCTTCGATGCCGGTGATGAGTTTGATGTACTGCATCACCTACCTGTTCGACGGCTTGATGTCGTCGAGACTGGAGGACGACATGGTGATGCTCAACAACGCCGGCCCGCTCACATTTTTCACGCTGGGCGTCAACACGTTGCTTGCGGTAGTGACGATCATTGTGGCGCAGCGTCACCTGGCGCGGATCAGACGGCAGGAACTGAAGCGGGCGGAGTCGGAAGATGACGCGTCCACCGCGCCAGTCGCCACTTGAGATCACCCGCGCATTATCTACCATCCCACCCATGTCACGCACGCTCGCCATTGGTGATATTCACGGCTGCTTCACCGCGCTGGTTTCATTAACCCGCGCGGTCGCGCTCGAGCCGGACGATTGGCTGATCACACTCGGCGACTACACCGACCGCGGGCCACACGCGCGCGACACGCTTAACTGGCTGGTCGACCGATCGCAACGCGGCAACCATGTCGCCCTGCGCGGCAACCACGACGTGACCATGCTCGAAGCGCGCGGCGACTGGACCACCTTCGAAAACTGGTTGACATGGGGCGGCGACGCGACGCTGGAATCGTACGGCTGGGACGGCGTCAGCAATGAATGGGTGTCGCTCATCCCCGAAGTGCATTGGCAATTCCTCGAAGACACGACGCGGCTCTATCACGAAACAGCGCACCATTTTTTTGTTCACGGCAACGCGTACCACGACATGCCGCTGGCCGAACAACCGGAATACATGCTGCTCTGGGAAAAGTTCGACCATCGCCCGCCTCATGAAAACGGCAAGATGATGGTCTGCGGCCACGCGGCGCAGAAGAACGGGCTGCCGCTCTACATCGGCCACGCGATCTGCATCGACACCTGGGTGTACGGCGACGGCTGGCTGACCTGCTTCGATGTCGACACCGGCGAATA
>JANQKH010000203.1 GCA_028281215.1 Phycisphaeraceae bacterium
ACCGCGGTCTGATCCGTTATCTGCTTCGCCATCGGCACACCACGCCATTTGAGATGGTGGAGTTCAAGTTTCATGTCGTCATGCCGATCTTCATCGCCCGGCAGTGGATCCGCCATCGTACGGCGAACGTGAACGAGTATTCGGCGCGGTACAGCGTGGTGCCGGACCGGTTCTACCGGCCGACGGTGGACAACGTCCGCGCTCAAAGCAACAGCAATCGGCAAGGCGGTGATGAACAGGTCGACGTTGGCACAGCGGAGGAGTTTCTCGGCTGGCTGGACGAGTGTGAATCGCAATACGCACGTTATCAGCAACTGCTCGACAAAGGCGTGACGCGCGAGTTGGCGCGAATCGGCTTACCGGTGAATGTCTACACCGAGTGGTATTGGAAGTGCGATCTGCACAATATTCTGCACTTTCTAAGCCTGCGCATGGACCCGCATGCCCAACAGGAAATTCAGGATTACGGCAAAGCGATGTACGCCCTGATCAAACCGATTGTGCCCATCGTCGCCGAAGCGTTCGAGGAATACCGCATGGGTGGGATGAACTTGACGGCGTTGGAGATTGAAGCGATCAAGTCCGGCCAGCCGCTTGCCACGGAAAACAAGCGCGAGCAGCGCGAGTGGGAGGCGAAGAAGGCGCGATTGGGTCTTTGATCATTGGGTTGCCATGAATGTTGAATTGAAATCACCTTCGCCGGCCCCCCCCGCGTCCGGCCGCCATCGTTTCGACGGCGTTGTGGAATTAAATCAGTTCATCTGCCGGGAGCATTACCTGTTGCGGATTCGTATTCCCGGCGAGCAGCAGGGTGCGTTTCCCAAAACGTTGCCGGGGCAATTCGTGCAGCTTGGTTGCCGCGCGCCGGCTGATGCGATCAATCGTGACAAGATGTTCGGCCACGATGTTGAATGGCTCGATGGTCAACAGCCGAATTTGTGTCAGAGTGAACTTTGCGGTTCGCTGGCGTTCCTTCGCCGGCCGTTCAGTCTTGCGGGGCGGGGTGATGATGAACAAGGCACGTGGATCGACATCATTCATCGCGTCGTCGGGGTCGGTACGGCGTGGTTGGAAAACCTGAACGTTGGTGACGCGGTGGATCTGATCGGGCCGCTGGGCAATGCGTTTGTCATGCCGGAAGACAAATCGTTGGGCTTGTTGGTCGGCGGCGGTGTGGGTTTGCCGCCCATGTTTTATCTGGCGGAAGCGCTGGCCGATGCGGGGTGCGACGCCGTGGGTTTCGTCGGCGCGATGACGAAAGATTTGTTGGCCGTCACATTGGACGATCAGGTCGCGCCGGACACGGCCGGTCGGGCGGTGTCGAGTGTGAAGGAGTTTGCCCGCGCCGGCTTTCCCACGGTGCTGACCACGGACGACGGCACGCTGGGTTTGAAAGGCCGCATCACGGCGGGGTTGGAAGTACACCTTGCCGGCATGTCAGACGCGGACTTACAGCGTGCGGTTGTGTTCACCTGCGGGCCTGAGCCGATGATGCACGCGGTTGCTCAACTTGCCGAGCGGCACGACATTCCGTGCCAGGTTTGCCTCGAACAATCGATGGCATGCGGGATGGGCACGTGCCAGTCGTGCATTGTGCAGATCGAAGCGCCGCCCGCCGGTAAATTGGCGCCGCATGGGAAGACGGAAGCGGGTCGGCCGTGGCGTTATCGACTGGCGTGTTCGGATGGCCCGGTGTTTGATGCGGCGGATGTGATCTGGGAATGACCAGGCGTTCACGTTTCAGCCGTCATCGTTGGTTTTTCCAAGCCCAATAACCTGTCACGAGAGCTTGTTCCAAACAAATGTAACAACGGTGCTTATGGATTTGAACAAGATCCACATGGCACCGTCCTTCATGAAGGCGTTATTGCGTTCTGTTACCGCACGTTCATATCGATGGAGTTGACCTGATGCCGATACGAAAATTATATCTTGTACCATTGCTCGTCCTCGGTTTCGTCTTGTCCGCCAAAGTCGTTCTTGCGTTGGGGTTTGAGGTCGGTGAATCGAAGGCGGACCTGAAACTCGACTATTCAGCGACGATGACGGACCATCGCACGGGGCGGGTGACGTTTGTCCTGACAATTACGGATGAAGGCCGTTTGAAACCCTTGAGTGGTGTTGACCTGGTGATCACCGACAAGACGGGCAGCGGTCGGCCGGAATTGTCCGTTTCGTTGGAAACGTCAGTGGAAAACGGCAAGCGCATCGCGCGGGTTCATCTGTTGAAAGAACTGGCGCAGCGATCGCAGATCATGTTGAAAACCAATCATCTTGACGGCAAGCAAACGCCGTTGACGTGGTATTACCACAACATTCGGTTGGGAGAGTATTTGAAGAAATAGAATTAGACGAACGATTGCGAAGTGCGCGTTCGGTCGGTATTGGTCGAATCAAAGTCCGAAATCCCTACACCCGATCCTTCGGACTGATCGGTCGTTCCACCTTGAACGCACGGTTGCCTTTGTATTGGCCCAAGTGACCGATGTACTTCGGTCGGCCCTGTACGCGCAGCACCAGCGGACTGTTCGCCGGCTTCTCCGTCAACACGATGTCGCCGACTTCAAGGTTCATCAATTCTCCCACCTTGATCGTCGTCTGTGCAAGCACCGTCGATACACTGACGCCCGCGGCGTCGAGTTGATATGCAACACGTTTGCGGTTCGTCGTGTCGGTCTCGTCGCGCTTGTACGCATTCCACGCTTGGCTGCTAAGATTCTCCACCACCGGTTCGATCACGTTGTACGGAATGCACAGGCTCATCGTTCCCGCGCGGCTGCCCATCTTTAACTCGAATCCGATCACCACCACCACTTCATTTGGCGGAACAATCTGCACCAGTTGCGGGTTGCTTTCCTGGTCGCCGATCTGTGTGTCGAGCGTGATGATGTTCTCCCAGGCTTCATTCATCGCGGTCAGCGCGCGGGCGAGAATCTTGTTGACCAGTCGCATTTCGATCACCGTCAACGGTCGCTGCGGGATGAACAAGTCCGCGTTCGAGCCGCCCAGTAACCGATCGATGATCGGATAGATAATCAGCGGGCTGATCTCCAGGCACATGTTGCCTTCGAGCGGTCTCGGTTCCAGCAAGTTGAAGCTGGTCGGGTTCGGCAGCGAATGGGTGAACTCGCTGAACGTCATCTGCTCGATGTTGGCGACCTTGCATTCCACGATGGTGCGCAGGAAGCCGGACAACGCGGCGCCGAACGTGCGGCTGAAACTGTCGTGCAGGTTCTCCAGCGCCCGCATCTGATCCTTGGACACGCGTTCCGGCCGCTTGAAATCGTAAGGCCGAATCTCCACGTCACCGTTCTTCACCGCCGGGTTGCGCGAAAAAACCTGCAACGACGGCGATCCATCGTCCACATCCACGTCGCCCGCATCCACGGCGGCGAGCAGGGCGTCCACTTCATTCTGGTCGAGCACGTTGGTCATGATTGGCAGCCGCAGCGCACGAATAAAGTGTGGCGGTATGGGGTTGTATCGGTCAGAATCGCGGGATCGGTGCAGTATCGGACCCGTCCGCGACGAAACCCCACCGGCTCCCCGCGGGCCGCAGCCTTGCCTGCCCGATACAATCCTGAACACGGTTCCGGAGTTGATTCCATGGTCCAGCGTTTCGCATGTCTGATTTCAATGGTCGCCATTCTGCTTGTCGCAAATGGCAGTGTGGTGGCGCAGTTCGGCAACGACAATGCCATCGGCTTCCCCGGCGCTGACAGCCCGCAGTTCAACGATTCGCGCGATCGGGTCACCGTTTCGGTCGCCGCCGGGTACACCAAGGTCGCACCGGGCAGTGACGTGCCGATCGCGATTGTGTTCGACCATCAACAGAACTGGCACATTCATCTGAACAAAATTGAGGTCGACAAAGACACATTTCCCTGGCCGGTTGAGACGTTGATCCCCACGTCGATCGAACCCAAAGTTCCCGCCGACGCGCCGGTGTCGTTGAACGCGGGGTTCATCCAGTGGCCGAAGGTGTACGAGCACAACATCGGCACGAAAGAAAAGCCGGTGCCTTACAACGTCTTCAAAGGCAAAGCCATTGCCTTCCTACCGGTGACGATTGACCAGGATGCCAAGCCCGGCAAGGTGACGATCGAAGTCACTGTGCGATACCAGGCGTGTGGCAAGGCGAGCCCGTTCGATCAGGGCGAAACCTGCCTGCGCGATGCAAAGGAAACGTTCAACGTCACGCTTGAAATCGTCAGCGCCGAAACGTTGGCCGCCGCGGGACCGCAAACGCTGGACGCCGATCTGTTCGGCGATTTCGACGCCGCCATCTGGCCGCGCATTCACAGCGGCGAAAAAGCGCCGGAACTGGTGGAATTCAGTCTGTTTGATTGGGAATTCGAGATCGACACCAGCGGTCCTTTTGGTCGATTTCTCCTTCTGCTCGTCGCCGCGATCGGCGGGTTCCTGTTGAACCTGACGCCTTGCGTCATGCCGGTCATTCCGTTGAAGATCATGGGCCTCAGTCAAAGCGCCGGCAACCGCGCCAAGTGTCTGATGCTCGGCACGGTGATGTCGATCGGTGTGGTGGCGTTCTGGATGGCGCTGGGGCTTGGCATCGCCACGATCAAGGGATTCGACACGACCAATCAACTGTTCCAGAAGCCGGTGTTCACCATCGGTGTCGGTGTGGTCATCGCCATCATGGCGGTGGGCATGTGCGGCCTGTTCGCCGTCAAACTGCCCAACTTTGTTTACAAGATTAACCCCAAGCATGACTCGGTGCTCGGGTCATTTGGCTTTGGGGTGATGACGGCGGTGCTGTCCACGCCTTGCACTGCGCCGTTCATGGGCGCCGCCGCCGCGTGGGCGACCAAGCAGACGACGCTGGTCACGCTGTTGACCTTCGCCGCGATCGGTATCGGCATGGCGCTGCCTTACTTTGTGCTGAGCGCCAAGCCGGCGCTCGTGCAGAAGATGCCGCGCACCGGGCCGGCCAGCGAACTGATCAAACAGGTCATGGGCCTGCTCATGCTTGCGGCGGCGGCGTACTTCGCCGGCGTGGGCGTCTCCGGCCTCGTGCAAACGCCGCCCGATCCGCCCAGCCTCATTTACTGGTGGCCGGTTATGGCGCTGGTCTTCGCCGCCGGCGCCTGGCTCCTCTGGCGCACGATCCAACTGACCAAACGGCCGGCGCGCATCGTCTGCTTCGGCATGATCAGTCTGCTCTTCATGGTCGGCGGTGTGCTCGGCGGTATCGCCTTCACTGACCGTGGGCCCATCGACTGGACCTACTACACACCGGAACGCTTCAAGGAAGCGAACGACAACGGGCAGGTCGTCCTGATGGACTTCACCGCCGAGTGGTGCCTTAACTGCAAGGCGATTGAAAAGTCCGTGCTCTACACCGATCGCGTCGCGGCGCTGGTCAAGGAAGGCGACGTCGTGCCTATGAAAGTTGACCTGACCAAAGGCTACCCTGAAGGCAACGCGATTCTCAAAGACTCCGGCGGTATCATGATCCCCTGGCTGGTCGTCTTCGACGCTGACGGCAAGCCGGTCTTTCGCAGTTCGTTCTACACCGTCGATCAGGTCATCGAAGCGGTCAACACCGCGCGTGGCAAGAAGGTCGCCAAGTCACCGTGACAAGAACGAAAAAGCACTTCCCCGTTTAGCGGGCGATCGCAGATTGCCGAGCAGGGCATCATCGCCGTCGGCATTCTTATGGTGCACGATGTCATCGCGTGATCGCACGCTCTGATCTAGAATCGCCTCATGGATTCCAACGCCAACCACGCCACGCTTTACCGTTGCGGTGCGATCCGCGACGCGATGGGTTGCGCGCATCGGCCCGGTGCGGTCTTGGTCAGCCGGGATGACGTCATCCTCGTCGCCGGTGCCATGGAAGACGTCGAACAGGCTCGCGCGGAATTGGACAGCGTTGATACTGTCGACCTGCCGGACACGCTCGTCATGCCGGCAATGGTGAACGTGCATGCGCATCTGGATTTGCATGCGATCGGCCCGGTGGCGCATGACGGCGGCTTTGTGGATTGGGTGGCCGAGCACGTCATGCCGTACCGAGCCGACGCCAACGAAACGACGTTACGCACGTCGGTTCTCGCCGGGCTCGAAGCGTCCAGGTCGGCGGGCATCGGCGCGCTGGGTGATATTGCTGCCAGTGTCACGGCTATCGAATCGCGCTGCACCGCGTTGCGCGATGCCGCATTGCCGGGTATTAGTTGGGTGGAGTGTGTCGGGTTGGGTGACGCGGCCAACGCAGCATTGCAACGGGAGTCCGACGTCGCGGAGATGGTATGCCGTGTTGGTATTGACGCAGATACAACCGGCGTCCACATCGACCGCCAGCCGCACGCACCCTATTCCGCCGATCCGCAACTTTATCGTTCTGATGCGATGAGATGCGGCTCGACACACTTGGCCGAGACGATGGATGAAGCCCGTTTCGTGATGGATGGCAGTGGGGCGATCACCGAATTCCGCAAGTCGATCGGACGCTGGAATTCGTCGATTCAGGGTTGGGGCAAAACGCCGGTGCAACACTTCTGTTCGATCGCCCAGCCGGCCGATTGGGTAATCGCCCATTGCAACTACGTGTCCGACGGCGACATCGCCGCCCTGCAAGGGTTTCCGGGCGCCATCACCATCGCCTATTGCCCCGTCGCCTCGGAATATTTCGGTCATCAGCATCATCGGTACCGCGACATGCTTGCCGCGGGATTGAACGTCGCGCTGGGCACCGATTCGATTCTCTGTCAGCCGACGGACGAAGCGCAACCGATGGGTATTCTGCCGCAGATGCGCCGGTTGTATCGGCGCGATCGGACGGACCCCACGTTGCTGCTCGCCCTGGCGACAACCCACGGCGTGCGTGCGCTCCGTGCATCAGGGGATCCTTGGCGTGCCACGCTCCATACCGGCGATCGCGCCAGGCTGATCGGCGCGAAGTTTGATGTCGACGACACAACCGATCCGCTTGAACAGGTATTGTTAAATCACGAGCCGGTCCGTGTGATCTGCTTCGATCGTAGTGAATGACTGGTACCGTGGCCGAGGCGCATCGTTGGCTGATCTCACCGGCTATGGCGTTGAAGTTTTATCGCGATTTGCTCTTCTTGCCCTTCTGCTTACCGCTACTGGATTTGCCCGTTTTCGGTCCCGCTTGACGCTTTGTCATCGAGCCGGCGGGAAAGGTCTGCAGGGAATGGCCGGCCGGTTTGCGCAGGTTCTTCGGCGCACCGTCCACCTCCGTCGCGGCGTGATGCCACAGGGCCTGAAGTTCTTTGACCCGTTGTGGGTGTTTCGCGGACAGGTCGTTCAGTTCATTGCGATCGTCTGCGAGGTTGTAAAGTTCCCACTTGCCGCCGCGTGCTGAGACGAGTTTCCAGTCGCCTTTGCGGATCGCGCGGTTGTTGGAGAACTGAAAGTAAAGCCAGTCGTGTGGCTGCCGTTGTTTGCCTTGCAGCACAGGGAGCAGCGACTTGCCCTGCAATGGTGTGATGTCCCGGCCGGCATAGGTGGTGGGATACCTCGCGCCTGCGATATCGGCCAGCGTCGCCGAAATATCGATCAGGTGGCCAGGTTGCTTAGTAATCGATCCCGCCTTCGCCTTCAATCCTTCCGGCCAGTGCGCAATCAATGGTGACGCAATGCCACCTTCGTGTTGGTTCTGCTTGTACCAACGAAACGGCGTGTTGCCCACGTGCGCCCAACCGGGATCGTAGCACCAGTAGCTTTTCGGATCCCACGGTTTGTATTCCTTGCCGCGTGTGCGCTCAAACGGACAGGCGCCGTTGTCGGAGCAGATCAATATGAGCGTGTTGTCGAAGACGTTTTTGGCTTTGAGGTGCGCGATGAGCCGGCCCATGTTTTGGTCGACGCTGTCCACCATGGCTGCAAAGGCTTCCATGCGGTCGGCGTCCCATTGCTTTTCACCATCGGTGAGTTTGCTCCACGCAGGCACATAGTCGGGCCGATCGCTGAGTCGCACGTCCGAGGAAAACAAACCCATCTTCTGTTGTCTGGCGAAACGTTGTTTGCGAATGGCGTCCCAGCCGGTGTCGTAACGGCCGTCGTATTTGAGCACGTCCTTCTTCTTCGCCTGCAACGGGTAATGCGGTGCGTTGAAGGCGATGTATTGCAGAAACGGCTTGCCCGTGGCGATCGCTTCATCGATGAACTGAATCGCGTAGTCGACGTTGGCGTCAGTGGTATAAAAGCCTTCTTTGAAGTCGGACCACTTTTCACCGTTGTAGCGAAAGGTGTTGTCGCCGGTGAAGAAGTTCGTCGCGCCGGACAAGTGGCCCCAATATCGCATGAACCCGCGATCGGTTGGCTCCTGTTTGAGGTGCCACTTGCCCGCCATCGCGGTGAAGTAACCCGCTTCGCGCAACACTTCCGCAAACGTCACCGCCTTGTCCATCGCGGAGTTCCCTGCCTGAAACGTGTAAAGCCCGGTTAGCAGACAGATGCGCGACGAGTGACACTTGGCGGTGTTGTAAAACTGCGTGAAGCGCAGGCCGTTGGCGGCGAGGCGATCAATGTGAGGCGTTTCGATCTCGCTGCCGTAGCATCCGAAATCGGAGAAGCCGAGGTCATCGACCATCACCACGACAAAGTTGGGGCGGTCGGTGCCGGTGCGGGCGAAGCCGGTGTTACAAAGAAAACCGCCAACGGTGAGGAAAACAAGAGTGAAAACGGAAACGCGCCTCATTGTTCAAACTCCATTTGTTGACAGAATGTGGGATCATATCGTAATCGATGCTGAAGCACGCCGGGCCGCACTTATAATTGGTCTGATTCAATCCACTTTTGGAGGCAAACCATGGTCCGCACACTGAAATCGTCCGCGATGGTCGTCACCGCTTTGTGGGTCGGCGTGTTATTCACGCTTGGGTTTATCCTCGCGCCGTACCTGTTCACGCTTTCTGCGCAGGCTGACCCGCGCGTGCCGCATAGCGGGGTGGCGGCCAGTCTGCTTGGGCCGTTGCTTTACAGTTCGGACGTGATCGGCCTGATCGTGGGCGCGCTGTTGCTGGTCGCACTGATCATGTTGCGCCGTCGCGGCGAAACGCCGATGGGGGGGCGGTTTTTCCTGAGCGAAATCGCGATCGCGCTGGCGGTCATCGGTGCGGCGGTGAATTACTGGGTCATGACGCCGCGCATCAACCATGTACAGAACGAACTGACCAGCGCTTACGGCGCGTTTCACCAGGCGGACAAGAGTGACCCGCTGTACGCGCAGTTCACGAGCCTGCACGGAACGTCCACGATGATCTTCATGGCCGTGTTTGTTGCCGCGCTGGTTTGTCTGGTGTGCCTGACGCAGTTTCGCGAAAAGCGAACGTCAGCTTGAGCGGCTTGGCTTACGCGCTGGGCGCGCCCGGCCACATCAGCGCGAAGATCACGCCGCTGATCACCGCGTAGGCGATCGACTCAATCACATGCCCCACAATGCGCGAGCGGAACCAGATCGCGTGTTGCACCATCGCGCCGAGATAGATCGCGACGCCGGCCGTCGCAATAAAGCGGAAGACGGGCATGAACTCACTACCGCGAGGCAACGCCATTGTGCCGAGGTATGCGAGAAGGAAATTCACCACCGCGAAATAAACCAACGTCAGTCCAAGGTTTCGGCCCATGTTTGCCTTGGGCAGCACGGTCATGATGCCGTTGGGCCCTTGCTCGTACTTCTTTTGATAGGCTTCACTTTTCATCTCCTCCATCGAATCGCATCCGGGAAACATATAACTGCCCTGCGCAATGTTCTGCGTTCGCACTGCGTCGATAAACGCGTCCTCGTCCTTCAGTTTGACCCAGTCCTGCTTGTGCAGTTGCAGCACCATCCACGAAAGGAAACTGGCAAAAAATACCGCGATGGCGGCGATGAGGATCGGAAGGATGAGGCTGGCTAGCATGAAAATATCCCTGCGTAGGGTAGGC
>JANQKH010000262.1 GCA_028281215.1 Phycisphaeraceae bacterium
ACGCAGGCTTCACACCAAGTGGCGCGAGAATGAAACCTGTAAAAGATGGCTCGTTGACCGACGTCACCGGACTGAACGCCGCATGGCCGATGATATCGCCAGGTTTGTCGGACTCGTCCCGTGCGATCAGCGAAAGCGTCGTTGGCTTCGTGTCTTCCGTCAGCAAATCAACCGCCAATTTTGCCACTACCACCCGCTCATTCTCGGGGAAAGCCGATAGATGCACCGCGTGGATGCCGTCCTGATCAAGTTTGGCTGCGGTGTGGATTTGCATAGGGAAGTTTGATGCCGTCGACGTTCATGCCGTCCATAGCATTGGGTGTCGTTGCTCGATCTTTGCTCGAATCAGGCTGATGCGCTCCGGCTGTGCGGGGGTTTCCTGTTCACCTCTATCTCTGTCTGTGTTCCGCGTGCAATGTTCAGTTCTCCCGTTTGCGCTTCGGGCTTTGTTGCCTGGCTGTGGTATCCCAAGACATTGCCGGCACAACCCGCACAATCGCTACAAACCGCAGTCGAGTCCAAAGTCTTGACAGAATTGTAGCCGCGGACGTGGCACGTTCCGGAACCCGGAATAGGTTTCACCACAGTTACTGAAAACCAATCCACCATGAAGGAGAATCGAATGAAACTGTTTGCAACACTTATGACCTTGGCGTTACTCGCCTTGGGCACGTCGGCCAATGCGGCGCTCGTTGAGGATTTTGACGGCGGCGGCAACACCGCGTTTAACTTCACCAACTCCAGCGGCGGCGCCCCGGCCGTCTTGGGTGGCGGCCCGACCGGCAACTTTGCCCGCCTGGCCAATCTCAACGGGTCCAACAACAACAGCATCGCGTTTGACGTCAACCCCACGGCCACCGGTTCGGCGGTTGGCTTCATCCGCATGCAATACGACTTCCGCATGACCGACGACGCGGCCAACGCACAGGCCGGCGGTTGCTGCGGTTCGGCGGCGGACGGCTTGGGCATCGGTCTGTTCCAGACTTCCACGTACGGCAACGCCGGAGCCGTAAACCCGACCACGCTCGGCCAAGGCAGCAACATCTGGGAACGTCCCGCTTTCAACGACGCTTTCACGGTTGGTATGGACATCTTCCAGAACATCGATGTGATCACGCTCAATTTCAACGGCGCCGAAGTGGCGGCCGCGGACGTGCAGGCGTTCCTTGATCTGAACAGCAACGTATATCACCGCGCCACGGTCGACATCATTGACGACGGCGCCGGCAATGCACTGGTGGACATGACGGTGATCGCCGATGTGAACGGCGCCGCGGTGTCGCACGATATCTTCACCGGCCAATTGGTCGCCGGTCTCGACCTGACGACGCTGGGCGACTACCGCCTGATCGCGGGCGGCCGCACGGGCGGCGCGTTTGTTGCTGGTGACTTTGACAACATTCTCGTCGAAGAAGGCGTGGTTCCCGAACCCGCCACGGCAGCCCTCGGCCTGATGGGTCTGGCCGGCCTGGTGCTGCGTCGCCGACGCGAAGCTTGAATCTGATCGTTTGTATAAAGCCACAAACCCCGCCTCACGGCGGGGTTATTTGTTGGGGGTGAACCACCCCGCCCCTTCCATCGTTCACCGCGAGTGGTCGCTCTCGGCGGCAGTCAGTAGGTCCGAGCCTGCCTGGACAGGCATGGAGCGACAACCTCCAATCGTGTCCGGGCAGGCCCGGACCTACTGTGATGACGTCCGTTAAATTATTTCCCCTTCAACATCTTCACCATTTCATCGCCCATCTGTTTGCCGATGAGGTAGTAGATTTCCCAGTTTCGGTTCCAGTGGAATTCCTGTTTGGAGGGCGACTTGTCGGCGGGTTGCCAGATGTCACGGGTTTCGACGCCGGCGACGTTGCCTTTGAACTGCGGGTACTTCTTCGCGTCGGCCGGGGCGAGTTGCGCGGCCATGTGTTTGTAGACCTTTTTCTTGTACCGCGCGGTGTCGGGAATGTCCCAGCCGCCCATGCCGGTATTGGCGATGACGAACGGCATGTTCTTCACGCCGAGGTCTTTGCGGATGTCCTTGATGAAGTGGACGAGGTTTTCTTCGTAGACGTCGACGGCGGCTTGGTTGATGCGGTCATTCCAACCCTGATGCCAGCCGAAGCCGACGATTTCAAAACCTTTGCCGTTATAGCTTGGATAGTACTTTTTCAGGTTGCCGGTGATTTCCTTGACGTGCCGGACGACCTCGGCGTATTGGAAGCCTTTATCGCCGTCTTTTTTGGGCTTGGGGTAATCACCGGCGCTGGGTGGTAGGAAGTTGTGGACCAATGAGCGTCCACCCCACGCGGATTTGATGATAAGCACGGGGTCTTCGAAGTAATCGCCGACGATGAAACCGAATCCGTACTCCGGTCCGATGTGTCCTTCGCTCGCGCCGTAACCGGTGGTCAGCCAGCCCTGTTGTTCCTTGCCTTTGTAGGAGAGGTTGACGATCCACACATCATCGCGGACAACGTGTTTGCCGGCCTTGTCGACGAGGTGGCCGTAGGCTTTCGGGTTTTTCTTGACGAGTGTGTCCATGATGCCCGGCGTGCCCGGTGCGCCGGTAAGCTGTCCAAAGCCGACCATGTTGGACTGTCCGGCAAGGATGAAGATTTTAAGCTTACCGTTGGCCTTGGCGGGCGCGGCTTGCGCGTGGGTCGTGATCGGCAAAGCGAAGAGTGCGAGCAGAAGTAGATTCAGGTGAATGGGCGGACGGTTCATAGTGATGCTTTCAACTTTGGGGTATCGTGTGGTTTGTAATCGCGAATGACACAGTTTAACGGCGGGATGGGATTGACTGGAACGGGAAATGGGAAGTCGGAAGTGGAAGGCTGGATCCCGCACGTATCGTCATCACTTCGCGCCGGCGTGGGATCCAACTACACTGCTCCCATGGCCGATCAGGATCCTACCCCTTCACCTCAACAACCTGTTCCCGAGTCCGTGCCGGCTCGTGACGCGCGTTCACTCTGGCGGGGCAAGCTGCACGAGATCATTTTCGAAGCCGACACGCCGATGGGGAAGTTCTTTGATGTCCTTGTGCTGCTCGCGATCATGGCTAGCGTGTTGGTGGTTATGCTCGAAAGCGTTGAGGAGATCAACAAGCAATACGGCGAGATTTTGGTCGCAGCCGAGTGGTTCTTTACGATTCTGTTCACCATCGAGTACTTGCTCCGCCTGGTGTGTGTCGCCCGCGCACGGGCATACGCGTTCAGTTTCTTCGGCATCGTGGACTTGCTCGCCATCCTGCCGACCTACATCAGCGTGTTGATTCCCGGTGCACAATCGCTGGTCGTCGTCCGTGCATTGCGTTTGTTGCGCGTGTTCCGCGTGTTCAAGCTCGGCTACTTCCTGAGCGAGGCGGCCGACTTGCGCAAGGCGGTGTGGGACAGCCGGGCGAAGATCGTCGTCTTCCTCGCGACCGTGATCATCGTCGTCGTGATCGTCGGCTCCGCGATGCACCTGATCGAGGGGAGCGTGGAAGACACGAAGTTCACATCGATTCCGCAAAGCGTCTACTGGGCGATCGTCACGATGACGACCGTCGGCTTCGGCGACATCACGCCTCAGACCGCGCTTGGCAAGATGCTCGCCAGTTGCCTGATCATCATCGGTTACAGCCTGATCATCGTGCCGACCGGTTTCGTGTCGGCGGAGTTGGTCGATTCACGCGTCAAAGCCGAACGCGCCCGCCAAGCGTCAACGAAAGCCCACGCCTGCCCCTCCTGCATGCGCGAAGGGCATGACCGGGATGCAAAGTGTTGCAAGTATTGTGGTGAGGATTTGCATTTGTGAGGAACATTGGCATTCAGCGATGTAGGCCCGGACCTACGCGACTGGAAAAATGATCGCGAGCTTCCTGATCATTGTGCCGACGGGCTTCGTGTCGGCGGAACTGGCGGGCAAGAAATTCAAACCCGAAACCAGCACGCAAGCCTGCTCGCAATGTATGCGCGAAGGGCACGACGCGGACGCGAAACATTGCAAAATAATGTGGCGGATAGTGTCTACCCTACTACAACTCCGCCGTCATTTTTCGATGTGGACCGTAGTTCGGCACGACGAATTCCTCTGACGCGACGGTCCAGCCCAAGCGTTCATAAAAAGGAATTGCCGGCGCGCGTGCGTTGCACCAGAGTTGCGACGTGACGTCGGCTTCACGCAACGCCTCATGCGCGAATTGAATCAGGCGCGTGCCGATGCCTTGCTTGGCGCGCTCGGTTGCGATCGCCATGCCGCGCAGTTGCCACGCGGGTCTGTGGTCCCATTCGGTGAACATGTACGTCGCGCAACCGATGTTGGTCGGTGTAGCGTCGTCGGAATCGGTGGACAGGAAGACGCCGAAGTGGCGCGTGTCGGCATCGTCGTCGCCGTCGAACTGCGCCTCCTCAAACGGCCGATGGGCGCAAAGCATGGCGTATCGCAGGTCGATGATGTCATCGATCGTGCATCGGCGAAACGTGAACGTGTTCAGGTCGACCGTCGGCATGTACGTGTAGTTTATGTAAAGGCTTCGGCACGATCGATCGGACTACCTACCTGTTTGCCAATGCCTTCACCCCGCTTAACGAGCGATCGCAGACCACCGCCCTGAGTGCGTCGCAAGCGACGTGATTCATCTTCGGAAGAAATCCAAGCTCGATTCACGTGTCATCAAAGGAAATCGCCCAGGCGTGCCGAAACCGCCCGATTCCGCGTATGATGTGTCGTCCGCAAGGAGCTTATTCATGACTCGATGGTTGTCCCGGATTTCTGGCCTGTTCACGTTGTGCCTGTTGCTGGCGATGGTGTCCGTCACCCTCGCGGCGGAAAAACTGCCCGATACCGGCAAGGTCACCAAGCCGCTGGGCATCAAAGACCCCTCGCTGCGCGCCAACGAAATCAAGGCGTACATGAAACTCGTGTCCGACTTGGCGGCGCCGGAGATGGAAGGCCGCGGCCCCGGCACGCAAGGGCTCGACAAGGCGCGCGATTACCTCGTCGCTGAGTTCAAAAAAATCAAATTGCAACCGGCGTTCAGCGTAGACGACAAACCCCGCCAGTCCTACACGCAGAAGTTTGAAATCAACGCCGGCGTCAAGCTCAAGTCACAAGCACTGGTCATGATCGACCCCGACGGCGAAGACCTCACCTTCCGCGCCGGTGAACAGTTCAACCCGCGCGGCTTCTCCGCCAGCGCCAAATTCGAAGGGCCCGCCGTATTCGTCGGTTACGGTATCGATTCCGACGAACTCAAATACACCAACTACGAAGGTGTGGGCAAAGACGGCCTCAAAGACAAGATCGCTGTTGCCTACCGTTATGAACCGATGGACAAAGACGGCAAAAGCCAGTGGCGCAAGGAAGCCCGGTTCGGCGGTTGGTCCAATGCGTCCAGCCTGATCGAAAAAGCCAAGTGGGCCAGGGATCACGGCGCCGCCGCGTTGATCGTCATCGATCCGCCGTCCCAAAAAGAAGGAGGCATCCCGTCGGTCGGTTCAACTTCGTCCGGCCGCAACTCCGCGATTCCGGTCATTCAGATTTCACGCGACGCGTTCTATTCCATGTTGCGAGGCAGTGGGCAGGGCGGCGACGCGTCGGTCGCGAAGAAATGGCAGGAACAGGTCAACGCCGGCAGTACCAAACCGATCCCACTGGGCGACATCAAACTTAAAGGCGAAGTCAGTCTCGTCAAACAGAAGGCGACGGTCTACAACGTAGCCGGCTTCCTGCCCGGAGAAGGCAAACTGAAGGACCAGGTGCTTGTTGTTGGCGCGCACTACGACCACCTCGGCTTCGGTGGCATGGGCAGCCGCGGCAATCGTCAGGAAAGCAAAATCCACCACGGCGCCGATGACAACGCCTCCGGTACTGCCGGCGCGGTGCTGCTCGCCAGGCGGTTCGTTGAACACCTGCAAGCGCCGTCACGCCCGGCGTCGGAAGACCGCCGATCGATTCTCTTCGTCCTCTTCAGCGCCGAAGAGCGCGGCCTGCTCGGCTCGGCGCACATGCTGCGTAATCCGAAAGAGCTCGATGTCGAACTCAAAAACATCGTGGCCATGCTCAACATGGACATGATCGGCCGCATGAAGGAGAACAAACTCATGGCGGTCGGCACAGGCACGGGCGACAAATTCCGCGCATTGCTGGAAGACGCCGGCCGGGGGATTGATGTGAAAGTCAACCCTGACGCCCGCGCCGCCGGCGGCAGTGATCAGATGAGTTTCCACGCCAAGAAGATTCCTGCGATCCACTTTTTCACCGGCGCGCACCGTGATTACCACAAGCCGACCGACACCGCCGACAAAGTCAACGCTGAGGGCGCGGTCAAAACGACGTACATCATCGGTTCGATGCTCTCATCCATGTGGTGGTCCGACGAACCAATCGAGTTCAACAAGGTCCGCATCGCCCACCCGGCGTCCGGGGGCCCCCGCGG
>JANQKH010000841.1 GCA_028281215.1 Phycisphaeraceae bacterium
ATCTCCCGGGCGCTACACCATGAAAGATGTGCTGGGGCTTTAACCACGGCTGATCGAGTGATTGGTTGATTACGCCCCCGTGCCATGGCACACGTCGCACCTCAACACCCGCTCAATAGCTATCATCCAACCATGATTCCGCTGTGCCTGTCGCTGATTATGGTCGCGCTGGCGATCAATCTGCCGCTCACGGTCTGGTTGATCCGGGCTGGCAAACGCTGGGGCCAAATGGATGCGCCGGCGGACCAGTCCAGCGCATCCGACACTTCTGGCGACTCCACGCAACAGCATGTCGAGCACAAGCAACACGACCGCCCGATTCCCGTCACCGGCGGCATCGGTATCGCCGTCGCCTGCCTGTTGCCGGTCGCCGCGGTGTTGTTCGCCGGCCTGGTGTTGGACGGCAAATCTCTACCCGCCTGGCTCGCGCCGGTCGGTGAACATCTGGCTGGTCTGCGTTCCCACGCCGTCATGGGGTTCGCCGTTGTCATCGGCGCGGTCGCGCTGCACATCGTCGGCCTGGTCGACGACCGTCGCGGGCTCGGTCCTTACTTCAAACTGTTCGTGCAGTTCGCCGTCGCTGCCGTCCTGGTCGTCGGCTTCGACGTGCGCGTGTTGCAACTGCTCGATCAACATGGAACCCTCGGTTACGCCGCCAGTGTGGCGATCAGTGTGCTGTGGATCGTCACCATCACCAACGCGATTAACTTCATGGACAACATGGACGGCCTCGCCGGCGGGGTCAGCGCGATCGTCGCTGGTTTGTATCTCGCCGCGACGCTGATCGGCGGGCAATGGTTCGTCGCCGGCATGTGCGCCTTGTTGCTCGGCTCATTGCTCGGCTTCCTTGTGTTCAACTTCCCGCCGGCCAAGGTCTTCATGGGTGATGCCGGGTCGCTGGTCATCGGTTTCCTCTTGGCGGTCATCAGCATCCGCACGACTTACTTGCCTCCGTCTGGTGAAGTGAGCGGTGATGCGTCCGGCGGGCACTGGTACGCCGTCCTCATGCCGTTGGTGATCCTCGCTGTTCCGCTTTACGACCTGACGAGTGTCACGCTGATTCGCCTCGCTCAAGGTAAGAGTCCGTTCAAAGGCGACCAGCAACACTTCTCACATCGCCTGGTAAAGAAGGGTTTAACCAAGCGCACCGCCGTGCTCGTCATCTGGCTCTGCACGCTCGCCACCGGACTCGGCGGCGTCATGCTCGGTCGATTGGAAGTCTGGCAGGCGGCGCTGGTCGCCGGTCAAACCCTTGCCGTCCTTGCCGTGCTCGCGATGCTCGAACGCACCAGCGCCGGCAAGCATTGAATTGTCCGGCACACTCGGAACGATTGATTCGTGTGTGCCATGGTTGGCTTATCCAGCCATGATTCCCGAATCACGCTGCGTCGCGCTGATCGTCCGGCAGCGGATGCGTCACGCCGTTAACCAGCGTTTGCCGCACGTGATCGTGCATGATCCACCAAGGCCGACGAACGATCTGTTGCACCAGCTTCCGCCGCGCGGTCACCGGCGCCAGTTCCGCCTCAGCCAGCGCGTAAATCCGTTGGCGTCGATCACAGTTACGCCACAGTTCAACCTGTTGCCGCAACGGCAGGAACCTTCCATAACGTCGCGCCACCTCGATCATTTCCAACCCATGCGCCACCAGCGAATGCGCACCGGGCGCTTCGCCTTCGCGGTAACCGCCGATCGTCGGACCAATGATGCGCGGCCGTAAACCACGCGACATCAATCGACACCAATACTCATACCCATACGCATGTGACAAGCGATCATCAAACAGCCCCGTCGATTGAATCAGCGACCGTCGCAGAAACGTGCCGAACAACGGCAGCGACGGACTGTCATGCATCAACATCGCGCCGAACGAAGGCGGATCCAATGCGTCGATCCGATCGGTCGCAAAGTCGTCTTCATTGATGCGCGTGCATTGACCGACGATCCAGTCCACGCCGTGCGTCGTGATCACCCGTTCCGCTTCATGCAATGCGCCGGGCATCAACAGGTCGTCGACCACAATGACGAACTCGCCTTCTGCGACGGCCAGGCCTCGGTTGATCGTCTGCGTGTGGTTCGCGCCGGGGGCGCCGATCAAAGTCAGTTTGTCGCCGTAGATCGCGGCTACTTGATTTGTACCGTCGTCGGAGCCTCGGTCGACCACGATGTATTGCGTGTCGTTGAACCCCTGGTCCAGCACGCTGCAGATGGTGCGCTCGATGTGAAATCCGCGATTGTGGGCAGTGGAAATGACGGTAAAACGGGGTGCACTCATGTTCGGCGTCTCAAAGGGGGCTTTCTCGTACCGTCCGAATGTGACGGTCACGCCGAATGTTCTTATCGGTTCGATTTTGACGCCGATTGAGTTAATGGACGCCAACGATTCTCGGACGGACGCGTCAGCCGACCAACACGGCACCGGCCGGCAATCCCAAGGACACCCCCTAGGCAATTCAACCCTGACACCCTGACTCCCTCCCCAAGGACGCGAAATCGACTGTAAATCTTGTTTTTTCAATAGCTTGCGTGGCATTCAGGGTTTTCCCCACTGACGTCAGGGTGACACGCCGCCTCTTCCCCCATGTTGATGGATCGTATCGTAAACCGTTGTTTCGAATGGTCTTACAGGTTATTCAAAGTTTTCCATCTCAAGGGAGATCGCCCCTTGGCCTGACATGTCTCTTCGCCTCAAAGCAACTGAATCACAATACTTGGGTGCAGGTAAAAGATGATGCCGAAGAGGGGTTTTCTGACATCATAAACCGATAATACCAGATATCCAAACATTTTTCAAACGAATGTGACTCGTCGGCGTACGCGAGACGCCGGTTCGCGATGACCGGGCTCACAAAGCCCGGCTTGAATAGGGGAAGGATAATGTCACGACGAAACCACTTTCATCCAGCGCGAGGTTCTTCCGCCAACTCTTTACGGACATTTAAACAACTTGGTCAGCTACACGTCTTCTATTTCTGGATGGGGAAGCATTCGTCTGGTCCGGGCAAATTCATGTTGAGATCGCCGTCATGCGAAACCGTCAGCCATGCGCGCCGCGTTGGAAACTGATGTTGTTGTTACCGGCAGCAATATTCTGGCTGCTTGCTATGTCGACGCCGGTTGCTGCTCACCCCTGGCTGTTGTCGGAGCCGGGCGAGGCCCCGTCCGCGAGTCCGACGGATGAACAGATTGCGATAAAAGCATTGCGCAAACGGGCGGCCGGCACGAAGTGGCGTTTCAAGCACATCCGCCTGTCGCTACATGACGACGGTTCGGCCGGCTACTTTTTCAAAGGCGGCAAGTGGGTGGTCGCCGCGCCGGATCAAGTCAAGGTATTCGACAAAACCGGCCGCCACCGTGTGACTTTGACAGTCGACAAAACGCTAGAGGCCGGTTCGGTCGTCTGGGCCGACGGCACGAAGCAGAAGGCAACACGGTTCAAGTGAATCGCTAGCGCCTCCTCAGTTTGAATCCTTCAGCCGTCAAGGTTTCTTCTTGCCTGCTTTTTCAAGTTGTTCAAACAGGACGACTTCGTTGGCGCTGATTAACTCGATCTTTCGGGTGATCGCTTCTCCGTTGCGGATAAAAGTGACGTGAATGCGGTCGCGCGGTTTGGTTTTTTTGAGCACGGCGATCAGGTCGCCATGGGTGGTAATCTGCCAGCCGTCGATCTCCCGAATCACATCGCCGGGCATCATGCCTGCTTGCTGCGCCGGGCTGCCGGGTCTGACCATTTCAACGGTGCAACTGTCTTCTGAACCTTTCACGAGAAACACGCCGAGTTGGCCGTAGCCGGTGGGATTGGTTTCGACGATGCCGACCGGGCCTTGCATGGTTTTGTGTGGTTGATCGTCATCGCAACCCGCGATCACACACAAACAGATCAAACCGAGCAGTGAAACCAGCCACGTGGATGAGGGATCCGATACGTGCATGGTTTGTATGGTAGCCGCAGGGCAGAGAAACAGTCGCGGCGCCTGCGGGGCAACTGTGTGAGGCAAATGGCCGAACCCGCATCCAACCAACCCGACCATTGGGGTGCCGCAAACGATTCAGTATCATGCGCATCGGTGGACGCAAACCTTTCTCCTTCACAAGTGAGGCTGACATGAAACAACTTCCATTCACAGCGTTGTTGGCGTTGACGGCCATGTTCGCATGGTCACTGACCGGTTGTGGCGGCAATGGCAGTGACGGCAAGGCGAGCAAGGACGCCAAACCCGGCAAAGACGGCAAGCCCGGGCTGGTCAGGAAAGACGGTTCATCGATCAAGGCGCTGGGTACAGGCAAGACGTACAAGATCACCGCGCGCGATTACTACAACGAATTCGAAAAGGACGAAGACGCGACGCAGTCGAAGTACGCCGGCGCGGAAATCGAACTGACCGCGAAGGTTCAAATGGTGCAGATGTCGGAGATTGATCCCGGTGTGTTCAAGCCGGCGATCATGCTCGTCGCCGCGCCGAAGGAAGGCAAGTCGTTCAGCACCGACTTTATGCATTGCATCATGAAAGAGCCGGAGCCCTGGAAAAAAATTGGACCCAAGGGCATGCTGACAGTGAAGTGCCGGCTGGATACCGAAACGTTCGCGCTGGTGCCGGTGTTCAACGAGGGCGAAATCGTTTCATACGAAGGCGACCTTTACGAATTCGCGACGGCGGAAGCGCTGGCCAAAGCATACGCCGCAGACAAAGACGCCTTTGTTGAAAAGTACGATGACAAACAGGTCATCGTGACGGGCGTAGTGGAATCGACCAGCAAGGCGACGGAGGACGACAACGCCGGTCTTGTGCTCAAAGGGGCCGACGGTGTCAACCTTTCATTCACCTGGGGTTCGCTGTTCGACAGCGACTACGGCACGGCGAAAACCGGCGATACCATCACGGTCGTCTTGGAACTGCTCAGTTTTTCGAGCACGGACACAACAATCAGCTACACACCGGAAGGGCGGTTGAAGTAGATAGCGGCCTTAAGGCACTCGTGCGCTTGGGCGCCACGGGCGACGCAGTCGGCCGTGCACGCAGTGCGAAAGAGTCCTGCGCTGCCAAGCACTGAGCGTCGTGGTTCAATTGACATCGCACTTTTCCCTCAAGCCAAACAGCAACCAACGTCTGCCGCGTGCGCCCGTGGCGCCCTTAGTGGGACGTCCTGCAATCTTTCGGTGTGATTCATTCCGCCGTTTACAATGCATCGTCGACATTCATCCCGGAGGCGACGCCATGCGATGCCGTTGTCATGTCTTGTTTGCGTTGTTCGTGGTCGTTCTGCTCGCTGCGCCGTGTTTCCTTCACGCGGCTGACACAACAGTCGAGAAACCGACAAAGAAAACCGACGCATTGGCGAAGCGCCAACCTTTTTCCACCGACGGTAATCGGTTGGCCTACCTCGATCACATCAACCCCTACTATCCGCATCGCGGGTTCGCCAAACTGACCACGCCGCAATGGATCAGCCCGGAAGAACGCAAGGCCGGCGTCGAGGCGGTGATCATTCTGTCGATCGATGACATGCGCGATCCCCAAAGGTACGAGAACTACCTGCGACCCATCCTTGATCGTCTGAAGCGCGTGAAAAACACAAGCGGCCAAGCGCCGCTTTCGATTTTCACGAACGTCATCAACGTCAACCATCCACAACTGCAAACGTGGATCAAGGAAGGGCTCAGCTTCGAGGTGCACACGATTGCGCATCCGTGTCCGTGCCTCGGCAAGTTTGATCTGGCGAAGGCGAAGCAGACGTATCACCAATGCGTGGACCTGCTGAATCAAATCCCCAACTACCGGGGACCGGTCGCGTTTCGCATGCCTTGCTGTGATTCAATGAACTCGGTCAGCCCGCGCTTCTTCGCCGAAGTGATGACCGGCGTCAGCAAGAAGGGGAACTACCTCCAGATCGACTCGTCCATCTTCAATCTTTTCACCGCGAACGATCCCGATCTGCCGCGCGAACTCGTGCTCGACAACGATGGCAAAGAACGCTTCCGAAAATACATCCCCAAAGGCAAAGGCTTCGTCAACTACATCGAAGACTACCCGTACCCCTACACCATCGGCAACATGATCTGGCAATTCCCCGCCGTTATCCCCAGCGACTGGGAAGCCCAGCACCTGCAAGGCGTCAACCATCCGCGCACCGTGGAAGACCTCAAAGCCGCCATCGATTGCACCGTCATCAAGCAAGGCGTCTTCACCTTCGTCTTCCACCCGCACGGTTGGATCAAGGCGGAACAGGTCGTGGAACTGATCGACCACGCGGAAAAGAAGCACGGCGGGAAGGTGAAGTTCATGACGTTTCGTGACGCGGCGGAGCGGTTGAATCAGCACCTGCTCAACATCACGAGACTACGCGGCAAGAGCGGTCATCACGGGGTGCGCGTGACTGATGTGAACAACGACGGGTTCATGGACGTGCTGATCGGTCAGGACCAGACGCGGACGACACGGATTTGGTCGCCTCAGAAGAAAACATGGATCGACGCCCCACACAAATTGGTCATCGGCATGGCGGACAAACAGTGGGGCAGGGATCAGGGCGCCCGTTTCGCCTCGCTTGCCAAAGGTAGTCCGGTGACCGCATTCTCCCTGGGGGAATCGCGGCACCAAAGCTGGTCATTCAGCAACCAGTCATGGAAACGCAATGACCAACTGCTCACCGGTTTGCAAACCGAACGTGGTTCCGTTTTCGCTGCGATGGAAGGTGTTAACTTGGGGGCGCGGTTTCGTGATATCGACGGCGACGGTGTGAGTGAACTGATTACCAGTGGCGTGTTTGAGCGAAACGAAAAGCCCGTGCATCACACGGTATTTCGCTGGCACAACACAAAATGTACGTGGCAACGCGCGGCGTTCGATCTGCCGCCTGATGTGCACGTGATCCAACTCGTCGGCCGCGAAAAACGCCCCGAACAAGCCGCGTTTGTCGACATCGACGGCGACGGTGATCTCGATCTGATTCACTCGGACCCCAGGCAATTTGCCGTTTATCTGTTTGCAGGCATGAACGCCGGTTGGTCGACGCGACTGATTGCCGGCAATCATGACGACAACGATACCTTCAAACTGCCGCCGCTCATCCGCGCCGACGGCACCCACAACGGTTTTTTCATCAAAGGCCGCGCCCTCTACTGGCAGAACGAAGACACCGGCCACCTGCCCGGCAATGTGCACAAGGTCACGTTTGATCAGCTGCTCGAAGCAGGGCGGCAACAGCAGAAGGACGCAAACAAAGACAACAAGCAAGGCGCGTCGAAGTATCCGCCATCGCCGCAGCCCAACCCCATGTCGCCGCAACAATCCATGAAAGCGATGGAGATTCGTCCAGGATTCAAAGTCGAACTGGTTGCCGCGGAGCCTTTGGTATTTGATCCGGTGGCGTTTGATTGGGGGCCGGACGGTAAGCTTTGGGTGGTGGAGATGGGCGATTATCCGATTGGTGTCGGCGCGGACAAGGAACCGGGCAGTCGCGGCAAGCCCGGCGGGCGCGTGGTCTATCTCACTGACTGCGATGGCGACGGCCGATACGATCGCCGCACCGTTTTTCTCGATGGCTTGAGTTTTCCCACCGGCGTGATGGCGTGGGACAAAGGCGTGCTTGTGACGATGGCGCCGCAAGTGTTCTACGCCGAAGACACTGACGGCGACGGCAAAGCGGACGATCGTCGCACGCTCTTCACCGGCTTCGGCGAAGGCAACGAACAACACCGCGTCAACGGTTTGCGGCTTGGGCTCGACAACTGGATTCACATCGGCAACGGCGACAGTGGCGGCGTCATCGAATTGCTTAAGCAAAGGCAACCCGTCGTGCTGCCCTGGCAGAAGGAAGAAGACTCCGACCCGTCACGCCACCAATGGCAGAACGTCAAAGCCAACATCCGAGGCAAAGACCTGCGTGTTCGGCCGCGTGATTGGTATGGCTCCATCGAATTGCCTGGCAAATTGCGCATCGACACCATTCAAGCGATCAGTGACAAATTCCCGCCTTGGTACCTTGACGCCACCGCCGGTCAAACCCAGTTCGGTCGCGAGCGCGACGATTGGGGCAACTGGTTCGGCTCGAACAACCCCAACCCTGGTTGGCAATACATCTATCCCGATCACTACCTTCGCCGCAACCCGCATTTCAACGCGCCGCCGTCGAAGGTGATGCTGACGAGCGACAAAAGCGTCTACGCGATCAGCCGCGTCTACAGCCCGTCGATCTCCAACCACAACGTCCAACCCGGTCAACCGAACCCGCATACGTCGGCGAACAGTCTGGTCGTCTACCGCGACGATTACTACGGTCGCCATTTCGCGCCAACCTACGACACGCAGAATGCGTTCATTAGCGAACCGGTGCACAATTTAATCCGCCGACACGTGCTCAAACGCGACGGCGTCACCTACCGCGCCCGCCGGGCGCCGGGCGAAGAGAAACGTGAGTTCCTGGCGTCGCGTGACATCTGGTTTCGGCCGTCCATGTTGCGCGTTGGGCCGGACGGTTGTTTGTGGATCGCCGATGTGTACCGCCACGTGATCGAACACCCGAAGTGGATTCAGGATGACTGGGAGACCGCACTGGACCTGCGCGCGGGCGCCGACAAGGGGCGGATTTATCGGGTCGTCCGGGTGGACGGGCAGCCTAAGCCGCAAGCGGCGCCGAATTTGAAGAAGGCATCGCGGGATGACCTGGTCGCCGCGCTGGAGACGGCCAACGGTTGGCAGCGGGACATGATTCACATGATGGTGTTGTGGGATCATCGTTTGTTGCTGGACGATCAGTTTCGTGAAATCTACGAGGCCATGTATCGCGCGAAGCGGCCGACGGGGTTTTCCATCGATGACCTGAGTGATGAACGGCAGAAGGAGCGGCGGGATCAGTTGAACGCGGCCATCAACGGCAGTTCCATCCTTAAACAACTGAACGGTTTGGCGTTGACGTCCAAGCGTCCACAGGTGCGCATTCAGGCGTTGTGCATCCTCGACGGTTTGTTCGCCGCAACGCCGGACACGTTGGCAAAAGCACTGAACGATTCACACCCCGCCGTGCGCAAACATGCTGTGCGATTGTGCGAACGGCTGATCAAACCGGACAACCTGATCAACGTCCGCATGCCGTTGTACCGCAACGTGATCAAAGCTTTGCTTTCGCGTATGAACGATCAAGACCCGGCGGTGCGCATGCAGCTCGCGTTCACACTCGGTGAATGGAACGATCCCCGCGCAGGCCAAACGCTCGCTTCACTGGTGACCAAACACGGGCAGGATGCTCACTTGCGGGCCGCCGCGATCAGTTCGATGACGCATCATCAGGACGTGGTGCTGGCGGCGATGTTTCGCGCCAAGGGCGCGCACACCAAAGCGTTCTTTAATGAAGCACTGCGGCCCTGGTTGGAGAACGTGAAAAAGTCACCGGATAGTGCGCAGTATGTGATGGAGCGCATCCTCGGCGATGGGAAGGAGAAGTTTGGTACCTGGCAATACCGCGCGATGACGCGCATCGCTGAAGTACTGGGCGGCAACGTCCCCAAGTCGAATGACATTCGCGCTGCGTATGTGTTGCTCAAAACCGAATCTCTGTTCGACGCGGCCGACGAATCCAATCGGCTGGAACATCGCATCGCTGCGATCGAAGCAGCGGGCTACTTCGCTCCGCGGCACGACCTGCAAAAAACCGTCCTTGCCCTGCTCGACAACCCACGCACGCCCGCGCCGGTGCAGCAGGCGGCGGTAAAAACCATCATTGCCGACCGTTCCCTGCAAGGCGTGCTGCCCGCGAACAGTGTGATTTCCGAGTCGGGTGTGCGCTCACTGTTCGACCGCTGGCCGAAACTCAGCCCGGCGGTGCGACAGACCGTGTTGGGCACACTGCTGACCCGCGCCGCCGGCGTCGGCGCCGTGCTTGATGCTGTTGAACAAGGCACGATTCGATCAACCGCTCTGACGTTGTCACAAAGAGAGTTAATCCTGCAACACAAGAGCAAAGCGATTACCAACCGGGCGTCGAAACTGCTCGGCCGACCGCCACAACCGCAGCGCGGCAAGGTGATCGAACAATACAAAGTCGCGCTGACGATGAAGGGGAATGCTGCGCGCGGCCGACCGCTCTTTCAAAAGAATTGCGCGGCTTGTCATCACCTGGCCGGCATGGGCAAGCACGTCGGTCCCGACCTGCGCCTGCTGAAAAACGGATCGCCGGCAGCGCTGCTCGCCGCCATTCTTGATCCCAATCAAGCTGTCGAAAGCAAGTACCTCAACTACATCATTGAAACGAAGGAAGGCGACACATTCACCGGTGTTATTACCAACGAATCGGGGAATAGTCTGATGCTGACCGGCGCGGACGGCATCGCGCGGCCATTGTCGCGCGGGGACATAGTGTCCTTGCGCAGCGGCACGAAGTCGCTCATGCCGGAAGGATTGGAAGAGGCGCTCAAGCCGCAGGACGTGGCGGACGTGATTGCCTTGATTCGCAGCGCTGGCCCGCCGCCGAAGGTGTTTCCGAACAATCAACCGCAAACGCTTTCGCCTGATGGCAAAGGCGTGTTCACGCTACCTGCGTCGGCGGCCGAGGTGTACGGCCCGCGTGTGATCTTCGAACAGAAATACCGCAACCTCGGACATTGGTATCACGATCAGGACCAAGCTGTGTGGTCGATCGAAGTTCCCGAAGCCCGCGCGTTCGATGTGTCCCTTGATTGGGCGCTCGGCACGACGAACCAACAATCTTTCCGCATGACCGTCGGGCAGGCCAAGTTGGAAGCGGTTGTACCGTCGACCGGCAGTTGGGACGTCTACAAAACCAAATCGTTCGGCCGGGTTCGACTACCGGCAGGTACGCACCGATTGGTTTTTCGATCGAAAGGGAAGTTAACGGGACCGTTGATTGATTTGCGAACAATCACGCTGTCGCCGGCGAAGTAAGGGGCAATGACCAAGCTTGCAAAATCTGCGTCTTAGGCTAGGAAGGAAGCGGTTGAAGTCACTTTGGCGTCGAAGAAGAAGTATTCTCTGCCATACGCGCGCCGATACGCTTCGTGCCCACCCCAACGTCCATCACCGAATCACACCTTCACTTCCTGCCTTCCTGATCGGTCTTGTTGAGATGTCGAAAAGGCGCCTGACCGGCGCAGATGACATATTTGCATCATTTTAAAACGGTGTTACAATTCATGGAATGGAGTGAGAGGAGGGCATTTCAGGGGAATTCAGCACACTCCAACCGGGCCAGGGGGCGACACCGAATTGAAGCGGACGTGGTTCCGCCTTTTTTGATAACCCATGGTGATCCCTCAACTTGACAGGAGAATCGAAATGACGCGTCTTCTTGCTACGGTGCTTTGTTGCACCCTTTTTCTGTGCGCCTCCCAAAGCCAGGCCGTGCTGATTGATCAGTACAACTTTGATGACGGCACGATCAATGATTCCAGCGGTAACGCTACGGGTCTGAACAATCTGGGCGTGACGGGCGCGGCTCCGGACCTGAGCGGCGGCAGTTACCACTCCGACGGCGTGGCCGCCAATCGCATTGAAGTGCTCGGCGGCGCCGGTGCACCCGACTTCACCGTTTCCGTTTGGGTCAAAGGCGCGCTGGACCATCATGGTGATTTCCAGGGCATCTTCTCGAACAACACCAGCTCCGGCGCGGCCAACTCGTGGCAGATTGATTCGCACAACGGCCAATACCGGGTGGTCAGCAACAGCGGCATCAGCGCCGTACTCGGCGACGCCCGCGCCAACGAGTGGGATCACATCGTGCTCCAGAAGTTCGGCGGCAACAACGGTCGCGTCTTCCTCAACGGCGTGCAGGTCGGCGGCAATCTGGGAACGAACCCGGGTGGTCTCCAGGCCTACCGCGTCGGCATCAACCGCAACTCCGACAACAACAACTCTTTCCTCGGTTTGATCGACAACGTGCAGATCTTCAACGACAGCACGACCAGCGCCGCGGCGCTCTTCGCCGCCGGTCCCGGCAC
>JANQKH010000299.1 GCA_028281215.1 Phycisphaeraceae bacterium
CGGAGCCGAAGCCGGCTTTGTGGGACTCGAAGGTGACGGGTGCATCGGGTTTGCGTTTTTTGATGTCAGCGACGGCGGCGCGGATTTCATCGTCGGTGGGCATCGCACTGGGCGGGCGGAAGCTGTATTTCACCGCGCGGCCGCCCCACGCGGCCTTGATGAGCAGCACCTGTTGGTCGAAGTGATCGCCAAGCGTCCAGCCGATGCCGAGTTCGGGGCCGACGGTGGCGGCTTCGTAGCGTTTGCGGTTGTCATCGCGCGCCTGTTTGTATCCGCCGAACCCGACGGTGAGCGGCCCGAACTTGGGGAACTTGCTTTGCCCGCGTGTTTGTTTGTCAAGATAGGTGACCCAGACGTCATGGCGCACCGCCCATTTGCCGTCGGGTTTGAGATGTTTGAACCGATCGTGTGTTTTTGGATCGCCAATGACGGCATCGAGCGTGGAGGCAAGGGCTTTGCCTTCCATGTTGGATTGGCCGGCGAGGATGAAGACCTTAACGGGCTTATTGGCTGGCGCGGCGTGGTTGGTTGCGGTGGTCAATCCGGCAATCAGAATCGCGAACAGCGTGGTGCAGTGAATTGTGGTCATGAGATTTCCTTTGCTGAGCGGCATGGGCAGCGAGCCGTCATCGCCTCGATATTAGTCCGGCAACGTCATTAGTTCGGGCACTCAACGCGTCACCCTCCGATTGTGTTTCTCCGAACAAGGTATCAGTCGTGGTCCCTGAATCGCATCCACGAATAATCTCGCGGCTGCCCCTCGTTGTATCGACGCTGGTCCTGCGACGTTGCCTCAACGAATCCAGCGGACTGATAGCACCGGATCGCAGCCGTGTTTTCGGGGACGACGCGCAAGAAGATGTTCTCAAGACTGAATGTGTCGGCTTCCGCTACCAACATTCGCACGAATTCGCGGCCGACGCCACGACCGCGAATCTCGGGGTCAACGATGATTCGCGCCAGTTCGACTTCGCATTCCGATTCATCCACCCACAACTCACCATAGGCGACGGCAACGTCTCTGTGGAGCCCCAGGCGTGGATGGACGCCCGCCTCGCTGTGCCATTCGCTCAGCAGATGTCGTGGCGGGGGAAAGGGCGCGGCAACGCCCGCCCACTGTTGCATCTCATCCGAATGATGAATCCAACCGAGAATCCGGTCAGCCCATGAATCGTCAAACTCGCGAAGTTGCAGTGTCACGATCGGCGTTATTCCTTCGGAAGCGCCACACCCAAATCATCCCCGTTCGCTTTGAACCCGCCACCGTCGACATCAACGAAGATGGGGTTCGATACGGCGATTGGCATCAGTTTGCCGCGCGAGTTGCCGTACACCTTGCCGAGCGTCAGGCCTTCGCCCGCCGCCGCCACGATGAGGTGGGCGTCTTTGGTCAGTTCGATGTTGATCATCCGGTCGTACTTCACCACGCCGTTGCCGAAGTGGTCGGCGTGGGTTTTGCGGGTGTAGTTCAATCGTTTGTCCGGCACGCCGTTGACGAACACCTGCACGCGGTTGATGTCGAACCAGTTCGGGCATTGCACTTTGACGCGCAATCGCACTTTGCCGTCAAACGAGGAGATATCTTCGCCGGCGGTGGCGATGACGTTTTTGCCGGGTTTTCTTACTTTGTCGGTAATGGACGCAGCGTAGGCGTTCACCTCCATGTAAGGCCCCGTGCTCATGATGATGTTGCCCTTCTCGCTGTTGCGCACCATTTCCATGGTGTCGATCTTCGCAGGATCGTCGGTCGAGCTTTTGATCCAGTTGCGAAGCCAGCCTGAGCCGTGGAAGTTGTAATGGGCATCCGTGTTGACCACGCCGGGGATGCGGTAGCCCTGGTTGAGCATCTGCATCCATTCAAACATGCGGTTGCCTTTGCGCGGCGCGGCGAGGATGTTGGCCGGCGGATGGATTTCGATCACGTCCATGAATTCCGGCGTGCCGAACCCGCCATCAGCTTTGCCGTCGAGGTTCTTGTCCATGAACACCTTGCGGATGTTGGGGTGGTTCTGCTGCACGAGTTTTTCCGACTTGTCATCCCAGTAGGCGAGCCGTTGGAATTGCACGCGCGGGTCGTTGTGCACGTGCGGTGCGCCGCCGTCCTGGGTGTGGGGCTTGTGGATCAGCGGGAAGGCATTCTGGTGATTCACATCGCCGGGTCGGCCGGTCAGTTCCATGCCGGAACAGGTTGCCATCAGGTGTTCGACGCCGAGCCGTTTGAGCACGGGGATGTAGGAATCGATGCGTTGGTGTTCGGTACACGGTGCAAATTCGAGGTGTTCACAGACCAGGTTCAACACCCGGCCGCGCTGGCTTGAGGTGTTGTCGCCGGACGGGGACGAATGGCTGTGATACTCGGCGCTGACCCACCCGGGCGTTTTGACCGTCCGGATCAGTTTGCCGGTCAGGCGCGTGACCTGCCCCGCTTTGACGTTGATGGTGGTGAAGATCGCGTCGTATTCCGGGCCGTAACTGATCGTGACGTCAAACTTTCCGGGATGGATTTCCTGGGTGAACTGGCCGTTCGGCGTGTAGACGAGGTTGACCACTGCGTCAGTGCCGGAGTCGTGGAAGAAGTAGGGATCGCGCGTGCCGTCCTTGCCGATGAACTGCACCTTGCAGGGGATCGGCCGACCTTGTGCATCGGTGATGTGCCCGACGACGTAACCGGCGTTCGGCAGTTTCGCGTTGACGGCTACGGCGTTGTCCTTGTTCTCGGTGCCGGTGACGTTGAATGTCGTTTCCACTTTCGCCCGACCTGTCGCGGACACCGCCGCGTGCCACTCGCCTTTCGGAAGCAGGAACGGCAGGTTGCCTTGTGCATCGGTTCGACCACGCGCGTACAGACTCTTTTCGCCTTGACGGGTGATGATGACATTTGCATTGGCGACCGGGCCGGCATCGTCGTTGGCGGACAGTTGCACGTGGCCCTGTTCATACTTCAACATCGTGCCGGCGATTCCCTTGACCTGCAACACATCGTTTCCGGGAATAATGATGCGCGTCAGTTCAATGCTTTCATTCGCACCGAGTGTGACCTTGCGTTTACCGTCCTTTTCGTAATACACCGACCCCGGCACGCCGCCGCGCCCGGCCGGGCCGGGCGCGACTTTGAAGTCCTTGCTGACGAAACCATACGCTTGGTTGAACCAGCGATCGTAAACCCAGTGCATGTTGAGTTTGCCGTCTTGGCCGTGCTCAAACGTGCGGTCGGCGCGCATGGAATCGACCAGGTCGACCGTGACCGCCTTTTCACCGTTGTTGGTGAACGTGGTGTTGCACTCGATCCACTCCCAGCCGTCCTCGAGGATGTAGGTGGTGACCACGAGCAGTCCGTTTTCGCCGGGGTTGTTGCGCACCTCGGCGATCAGACGTTTGGCGGTGGCGACGGGTTTGTCTTTGTGCGGCTGCGTGGTCGAGCGAGGCCGATCCGTGCCGATCATCAACTGCCGACGATACGGCGCCCGTCTTGCATACGGATAAAATGCGCTGAGCTGATCGCTTTGCCGATCGCGGCGGGTCAGGTCGATCAGGCAGCCTGCGATTTCATGCACGGTGAGATTCGCGCGGCGACCATCAATCGCCTGCGCGATAACCGCCACGATTTTGTCATTGCGCAAAACGTGGTCGCCGTAGATTGCGTCCACTTCCTTGCCTTGCGGGGCGTAGGTGTCCCACGTGTCCGGACGAAGCTTGACCAGTTCGCCGGCGTGTGTGGTGGTAGAAGTGATCGCGAAGAGCGAGCCAACGCAGAACAGCGAAACGATAAACAGCCGACCGGCCATGAATGCCTCCTTCGGTCAGTGGAACGCGCATTCTAATCGCTGGGACGTGACGACCGCGAATGTCTTGTAACAGCGATGTGGGTTTGGCGCGCCTAGAATGAATCACCTTCCCCTTGGACGACATGAGAGCGCGCCATGGTTGTCCACCTGCTTGATCGAAAACGCATCGAACGAAAAGCCCCGAAACGGCGATGCCCCCGCTGTCGATTCGATTTGCGGGGCCATCGGCCGGAGGGGGCGTGCCCGGAGTGCGGCGAGCGTTTCGGTTTTGCGTGCAAGCGGTGTGACTATCCCCTGACGGCAAGAATCGCGGGCGAATGTCCCGAATGTGGTCGGCGCTATGACAAGGGGCGTGACATCGGTGTGCGCTGGCGAGGACGGTTGCAGCACGATCGTCGTTCGTTTTGGCGACGGTTTGAGGATTGGTGTCGTCGCGTGTGGATTGTGGATTTCTCATTTACCACCTGCAGTGTTGTGTATTTCTCAATTGTGACGGTCTTTTGCTTGCTTGAGTATTGGTTGCTCGTGCCTTTGATGCTGTGCATCTGGGCCTCCTGGTATGCCGTGTGGTTGGTCACGGATGAGGAATGATTGTCAGCACGCGTGATCAGACCACCGCCTTCGCTGCGCAGAGCACTTTCTACTTCCGACTTCCCACTTTCCCCTTCAACCCTCCCCACTTCCCCCACTCCGCTTTCCGCACTATCCTGCCTTCATGGCCGACCTCGCTTACCAGCAGTGCACCAACCCCGATTGCGCGTCGACCTTCGGCGTCGATGAAGTGCATGTCAATTGCCCCAACTGCGCCAAACAGGGTGGCAACAGTCTGCTCGATATCCGCTACGACTGGAACCGCGTCGCTTTGCCGCGATCGATGTCCTATTTCGAACATCGCTGGATCACGCGCGGCGGCGGGGTGCAGGGCGCGCTCGACTTCTCCGGCGTCTGGCGCTTCCGTGAACTGATGCCCTTCTACCGCAACGAAGAAGACATCGTCACCATCGGCGAAGGCAGAACCAACTTGCAAAACGCCACGCTGCTGGCGCCGCAGATCGGTCTGAAATCCGGCAACCTGTTCCTGCAATACGAAGGGCTCAACCCATCCGGCTCGTTCAAAGACAACGGCATGACCGCCGCGTTCACGCACGCGAAAATGGTCGGCGCCAAACGTGTCGCCTGCGCGTCGACCGGCAACACCAGTGCATCACTGGCCATGTTCGCCGGTTTCGCGGGCATGACCGGTATCGTGTTCATCGGCTCCGGCAAAATCGCCTACGGCAAACTCTCACAAGCCCTGGACTACGGCGCCCGCACGTTGCAAATCCAAGGCGACTTCGATGCCTGCCTGCGACGCATTCGCCAGATTGTGACCGAGCAACCTGAACTCGGTATTTACCTGATGAACAGCGTGAATCCGTTCCGCTTGGAGGGGCAAAAGGCGATCATGTACCGCGTGCTCGAAGCACTTGGCTGGGAACCGCCCGATTGGGTCGTGGTGCCCGGCGGCAACCTCGGCAACTGTTCCTCGTTCGGCAAGGCGTTTACGGAACTGAAAGAACTCGGCCTGATCAAACGCGTGCCGCGCCTTGCAGTGATTCAAGCGAGTGGCGCGAACCCGCTGCATGTGCTGGTCAACGATCGCGGCATGCAATGGAACGAAGGCCACATCGCCATCGACACGCTCAAGGATTACTACCGCGAGATGGATGCGAGCGACATGCACGCCCACACCATCGCCAGCGCGATCGAAATCGGTCGTCCGGTCAATCTGCCCAAAGCCCTGCGCGCGATGCAAGGCATGGACGGCGTGGTGCGGCAGGTCGACGACGAAACGATGCTCGAACACAAAGCGATGGTCGGCCGCTACGGCTTCGGCTGCGAACCGGCGAGCGCGGCGAGTGTTGCCGGCGCACACCTGCTTGTCGAGGAAGGCGTCATCGATAAAGATGCCCGCGTTGTCTGCATCCTCACCGGCCACGAACTAAAAGACCCGGACGCCACCGTCAAATACCACACCGGCATCGACATGAAATCCGTGCAGGACAAGGCGTCACGCAAGGAACCGCACGGCAAATTGGCGAATCAACCGATCCCCGTGCCGGACGATTTACAGGCGATCATTGC
>JANQKH010000341.1 GCA_028281215.1 Phycisphaeraceae bacterium
GGCCGACCTTGGCGAGCGTTTCGACGTTGTTGATCACCGTGGGCCGTCCGAATGCGCCGGCAACCGCAGGAAACGGCGGCTTGATGCGCGGCCAGCCGCGTTTGCCTTCAAGAGATTCGAGCAGACCGGTCTCTTCGCCGCAGATGTAGGCGCCGGCGCCACGATGGACGTAGCACTGCGGGGCGCGGTCGTTGATTTTCCCGAGAACAGAGTTATCGCCGAAAATGTCGTTGTCGTAGGCTTCCTTGATAGCCTTTTCAAGGGCGGCCCGCTGCTGGTGGTATTCGCCGCGGATGTAGACGTAGGCTGTATCCAGGCGGCATGCGTGCATGCAGATCGCCATGCCTTCGAGCATAAGGTGCGGATCAAAGTCAATGATCATGCGATCCTTAAACGTACCCGGCTCCGATTCGTCTGCATTGACCGCAAGGTAACGTGGCTCACCATCAGGCGGCGGCAGAAATGACCACTTCATGCCGGCAGGAAAACCCGCGCCGCCGCGGCCGCGCAGTTCCGCTGTTTTTACCTCTGCGACGACATCCTCCGGCTTCATTTCAATGGCTTTACGCAGCGCTTCGTAACCGCCGGTCTTCATGAACTGCGCGTAGGTCACGCGCTTCCGCTTGGCGGGATCGCCCCACGGCGGTGTGGGGATTCGTTTGCAGACGACGGGTTCTTCAAGCGGCATTGTCAGGTACTCGGGCAGTGTCGATCTTTGATCGACCGCTAAACGTTATTCGTTGTCATCGCCTTGACGGATTTCGATTTCCTCAATGGTGGTGCGGCGGATGACCGTTTTTTCGTCAATCTGTTTTTCTTCGACGGTTTTGTTGACGACGGTTTTCTTACCGTCTTTCTCTTTTCGCAGCGGCTTGGTGGTATTGTGCACCATCAGGCCGACGTTGCGCATCATGCGTTCGAACCAGTTCATGCAAAGCCTCCCTTTTTGGAGGGCGGCGGATGATTAAAGCTCGTCCAACGCCTTCTCGAATCCCTCAAACGTGATGTCTTCATGCAGTGTGTGGTTGACGAGCGCCGCCGGCGCGGTGCCGCAGGAACCGAGACATTCACAGGTTTTCAGCGTGAACTTACCATCGTCAGTTGTTTCACCGGGGCCGATACCGAGTTTGTGGCTGATCTGGTCGAGCAGGTTCGCCTGTCCGCACAATTCACAACTCAACGATTGGCAGACCATGATGAGGTGTTCGCCGACTGGTTCGTCGGTGAACTCATCGTAAAACGTGGCGGTGTCGTACACCTGTGCAGGCGACAATTCCAGAAACTCGGCGATCTCTTCCACAGCCTGCCACGGCACACAGTTGTACTCATCCTGAATCAAATGCAATGCAGGGATCGTCGCCGCCTGTTTGCGCGGGTAGCGAGGCAGGTA
The DNA here is from genome assembly GCA_028281215.1 of Phycisphaeraceae bacterium. Classification (GTDB taxonomy): domain Bacteria; phylum Planctomycetota; class Phycisphaerae; order Phycisphaerales; family Phycisphaeraceae; genus JANQKH01. The sequence goes on from JANQKH010000341.1 coordinate 1,391, forward strand.
AACGTCCTCGAGTTCCTTGCGCATCTTCGGCGTGAGGTACGGCTCATCTCGCCGTTCCACTTCCATCGTCGCGCTGGGTTTCATGATCCAAGCCATGGAAAGCTCCGCTTTCAATTTCGGATTGATTGTTGCTGAATACGGTGCATGCCGCTGATCACCACTCGAAGCGTGAAACAAAAATCCGCAATCCGAAACAACAGCAATCCGAAAAACAATCAACGATCCAACTCAGCGGCAATCACATTCAAACTGCCAAGCACAGCCACGACGTCCGCCAACAAATGCCCTTCGATCAATTTCGAGAATACCGAGTAGTTGATGTACGAAGGCGCTCGACAACTCGCTCGCCAACTGAATGGCCCGCCGTCACTAACAATGTAAAAACCGAGTTCGCCGTTCGCCGTTTCGTTAGCGCCGTACACTTCTGCAACGGGCGCCTGCCAGCCTCGGTTTTTCATCACAATTTCAAAGTGTTGGATCAAGCCTTCGATGGAACCGTACACGCTTGCCTTGTCCGGAAGGTGCACCTTGCCGTCATCGTCCACGTTCATCGGTCCGCCGGGAATGTCATCGATGAGTTGGTCGATGATGCTGATCGATTGCTTGAGCTCTTCAAGGCGAACAAGGTAGCGTGCGTAAACATCGCCGCCCTCGGCGACCGGCACCTTGAACTTCACCGCTGACGAACCCTGGCCGTCCCAGTTGTCCGCGTAGCAGAGGTAGGGTTCATCTTTGCGAAGATCGCGTCGCACACCGGACGCGCGCGCGACCGGGCCGCTCAGCGACCATGCAATCGCGTCGTCTTTTGAAATCGCACCGATGCCTTCGGTGCGGTCGCGGAAGATGCGGTTGCGGTTGAGCAAGCCCTCAATGTCAGCCACTGCCGGTGGAACCTGTTCATCAATAAACTTGCGCACCAGTTGTTTGAACTGCTTTTCGTCCGGCAGGTCCATCATCGTCCCGCCGACGCGCGTGTAGTCGGGGTGGAACCGCTGGCCGGAGATGAAATCCATGATGTCGTAGATACGTTCGCGTTCGTTAAAGCCGTACAGGAACGCGGTGAACGCGCCGAGGTCGAGCGCCGCGGTGCCGATGCACAACAGGTGATCCTGAATGCGGCCGAGCTCGGCGAGAATGGTCCGCACGACTTTGCATCGCGGCGTCAGGTCGATGCCGAACAGTTTCTCCACCGCCGTGTGCCAGGCGATATCGTTGCTGATCGGTGAGATGTAATTCATCCGACTGCATGTGCAGACGTACTGGTTGTAATCGTGGTGCTCGGCCAACTTCTCAAAGCCGGAGTGCAGGTAGCCGATGTGCGGCACGGCGCGGACGACACGTTCGCCGTCAATCTCGAGCACGATGCGAAGTGTGGTGTGCGTGGCAGGGTGCTGCGGGCCGAAGTTCAATGTCCAGCGATCGCGCTCGGCAAGGTCCGGCCGACCGTCGCCGTCGCGGTCAAGGTAGGGCGTCGTTTCGACATCAACATCAAACGGCTTGAGATCAAACGGCATCGTTCGTCCGTGAGGGTGGGACCTGATCGAAAAGGGGATTGTAGTCACGCCAAGCGAGGCTCGCCAACGGCGATCCAAGGCCCATCCAACGCCGGGCTGACCTGTCTGCAAACCTGCGACTTGCCTTGAATCGCAAACCGCAATGCCAGACGATCACTTACCACGAGTCCACCCAGATGGCTTCGGGCTCGGCGGGACAAACCTGTTCGCACACCCCGCAACCGATGCAACCGTGCCGGACCTCGACCGTACCGTGATCGTCGATACCGATCGCGTCGCCTTCGATCGGACACTGGCTGACGCAGACTTGGCAGTCCTCGCCTTCCAGGGTCCGCGGGTCGTCGTACACCTCGTAGCCCATGCCGCGCAGGCAGCGCGTGTGGTCGGAAGTGGCGTGTCCCATCTGAATCTGCGCCCGGCTCTGCAACCGTTCCAGAGCGCCGGTTGGGCAGGCCTTCATGCAACTGAGATCATCGCAGACGACACACGGCGATTCCCGCGCGATGATGTACGGCAAGCCGCCACCTGTGCGATGTTCAGCATCGGGATGGTCGGGATCCTCGGTATTGTCGATCCGGATCGCTTGCGCGGGGCAGACGTTGACGCAATCGCCACAACGGCTGCATGTATCACTGAACGCCGGCTCGGCCAACGCGCCGGGTGGACGCAGAATCCGCTGGCCAGTGTCGTTCCAGTCGTCGTAACCCCAGTTGTAGTCGTGGTACGTCGGGGGTTCCGGCTCGACAAACTGCGAAAATTGTTCGCCGATTTTCCTGCCCGACTCTTCCAGTTTCTCCGCGCCGCGGATGAACAACTGCCGAAAGAACGAGCGTCGTGATCGGGGGGCTTCATCATCACCCATGCCAGGGAACTCCGTCGAATCGATTCAACACCATTCTAGACGCAATCGCTCGACGTGTGTGGCGAATGTCGTGAGCCTGGATTCAATATCACTTGTTCGGCTTGTTGAACTTGGCGCGCATCATCTCAAGCACACGCTGATGGTTCCTTTTGGCGGGTTCGTAGGAGGGATCAATCTCCGTGCATCGTTTGAGATATCGCGCTGCTTCCTCGAGTTTACCCATCTTGGCGTAGTGAATCCCCAAGTTGTTGTGCGCCAAGAGATGGCGGTTGTCGAGTGCGATCGCCCTTTGATAACGGCTCATCGCGTCGGTCACGTTTGCCATAGCGTCGTAGGCCGTCGCGAGGTTGTAGTGCGTGTTAGCGTCGTTCGGAGCGGCCTTGACGGCGGTCTTGAGGATCGCCACGCCTTCATCGGCCCGTCGGTCGGCCACCAAGGCATTGCCGAGATTGTTCAACGCGTTGAGATGCTTGGGATCGTCCTTGAGCACTTCGCGGTAGAGCTCAATCGCCTGTTTGATTCGGCCCATTCCCGCAACGCTGAGCGCGAGGTTGTGCTTGGCTTTGGTGTAGGTCGGATCGATGTGAATGGCATCGAGGAATTTGGCGGACGCGTCTTGGTATTTGTTCGAAATGAAATAGAGCATGCCCAGATCGAAGTGCGACTCGGCTTCTTTCGGCCGCAGTTTGATCACCGTCTCATAAAGCCGTTTCGCATCCGCAAAATAACGTTTTTCCGCGGCGACCTTGGCGACCGCGCGGTAGGCGTCAATCGCCCGCGGTTCCAGGCCGGCTTGGTAATCACGTGCGAACTGCGGCAAACGCGACGAAAGATAGTCGACCGCAGCCGAAATGTGACCCTGTTCCGCCAGGTGATTCGCCACGTAAGCCGACGACAGCCGATTCGGCTTGCCGTATGAACGGCCCTCGAACGGCAATGCCAACTTCCACTGATCGGAATCGTCGCCGTTCAACTGTTCGACATCGGACAACAACTGCTGCGCCGACACCGGGCCGCGATACACCGCCGCCAGTCGTCCTTGCCCATCAATGAGAAAACTGGTGGGCACCGGCAATCGGGGATGCCGCTCAAACAATGTCTTGTAGAAGGATTCAATCTTTCCGTACTGATCGGACGTTAGCGTCGCCGTGGGAAATTTGAACCCAAGCTTACGACGTATGCGTTCGACCACGGCTTTGGGGTCGTCATCATCCCGACCTGTAAAGGCGTCCACGCTCAGCGCGACGATCCGCAAGCCGGAGTCTTTCCAATCCGAAGTGTGTTGCTGCCACTCTTTCAATTCCGACAGGCATGGAAGACACCACGTGGCCCACAGGTTGATCAACATCGGTTTGCCGTCCGGTTGGCCAAGGTTGATTGGGTTGCCTTGCGTGTCGCTGAGGCGTTGCGTCGGCCA
>JANQKH010000851.1 GCA_028281215.1 Phycisphaeraceae bacterium
TCGGGTTCCACACTTGGTACCTTTACGTATCATCTTGTAAAACAAGCAATTTCGGTGCCATTCGACTTGACATTTCTCACCAGATCCGATTCAATTGTGTTGCAATGCTTCGGAAGTTACCCTACCTCAGCAGGAATGCCCTCCGCCCCGCGTGGCGGTCGTTCCTCCCGCCTGCGATTGTTGGTAAACGATACTTGCGAGACTGACGGGTCGCCCCGTTCGGCTGATGGTGTTCGCCTGTTCGCGACGGCAAGAGTTCGCACAGGTGGAAAGCCCAACGGTGGGAAGAGAGGCCCGGATTCGAACACAGGCGCCGAGACATTCTGTCTCGGTTGGCTCGGTTGGTTCTTACATAAGGAGCGCGTCTTATGGCAAGATCGAACGATGCGTGGGGCATTGAGGTTGGTGCCAATGCCCTCAAAGCCGTCCGATTGGTCAACGATGGTGATGAAATCCAAGTCGCGGACTTTGAGGTCATCCCCTTCAAAACCATTCTGACGACACCCGATCTCAACGTGGACCTTGAAATCCAGTCGATTCTGGATCAGTTCATGATGAGACACGAGGTGTCCAAAAGTCACGTCGTGGTGTCGGTGCCCGGCAACCTTGCATTCGCACGCTTCGCCAAGCTTCCGCCGGTGGAGCCGAAGAAAATCCCCGACATCGTCAAGTTTGAAGCCCAGCAGCAGATTCCATTCCCGATCGATCAGGTCGAGTGGGATTATCAGGTCTTCATGCAGGAAGATTCGCCCGACGTCGACGTCGGTATCTTTGCGATCGCCAAGGAGCGCGTGCTCAACTTCCTGTCCAACTACGAAGAGCGCAATCTGAAGATTGATACGCTCACCCTTTCGCCTGTGGCGGTCTACAATGCCATGGCTCACGAAATGGGACTCGAAGACGACAGCGAAGCCACCATCATCATGGACATCGGCACCACCAGCACCGACCTGGTCATCGTGGACCAGGGCCGCGTCTGGCTGCGCACGATGCAGATCGGCGGCAACAACTTCACCGAAGCGCTGGTCAAGAGCTTCAAGCTCAGCTTCCCCAAAGCGGAGAAACTGAAGCGCGAGGCCGGTACCAGCAAATACGCCCGCCAGATCTTTCAGGCGATGCGACCCGTCTTCAACGACCTCGTCCAGGAAATCCAGAAATCGATTGGTTTCTACCAGGCCACCAACCGTGACGCCGAACTGAATCGCCTGGTTGGTCTCGGTTCCACGTTCCGATTGCCCGGCCTTTCGAAATTCCTCAAGCAGCAACTGTCGTTGGAAGTGATTCGGCCGGACAAATACAAGAAGCTCACCATCGACGGCAAGCGCGCATCGGAATTCTCTGAAGCGGCGCTGAACATGGGCACGGCCTACGGGCTTGCCTTGCAGGGGCTCGGTCTGGCGCCGATCAAAGCGAACATCATGCCCGAGCATGTCGTGCGTCAGCGGATGTGGAAGTCGAAGCAGCCTTGGATCGCCGCCGCCGCCGCCATCGTGTTGCTCGCGACGGGGGCCGCGTTTTTCAATTTCTCCTCGGTAAAAAGTTCGTATGCCGCGCAACGTGATACGACGGAGAACGAAGTCAAAAACATCCTGAGGGATGCCAAAAAGCTGTCAAAGCTGGCACAGACGCAAACCGTCAAGAGTGATCCTCGAACTCGTATCGAGAATCTCAACCGTATTCTCGACTACCGCGACGTGTGGCCGAAGGTGATCGAAGACCTCGGTATGGCGACCATGGCGCTCAAGCCGCAGGAAGTGCTCATTTCCGGCACGCCGGAGGAACAGAAACTCATCCCACGTGAACAGCGGCAACGGGTTTACATCAAAACGGTCGACGCCCAGTATGTCATGTCGTCGGGTGAAACCGATGCCGCCAACAATCAGGGCGGCAAGCCGGGTGAACACAAGCCGGTCAATACCGGCGCGATCAACTGGGACGCCGCTGAGTCTCCAGCGCCGGCCGCCAACGGCGGCAACGCCAAACCCGCAGGGAACAACGCCAACCGTCCCGAGCCGCCTTCCTTTGTGGTTACTATTCGTGGTACCACACCCTACAAGTTTGAGAACAACACCGCCGGTTTCCTCTCCAGGCATTTCCTTGCCTGGTTGAAAGACAATTTCCAACGGCCTGATCGGCCTTACAAGATCATTACCGAAGATGTGAAGCTGGTCAGCCTTCAGGAAATCTCCGAAGACGACATCGTCGCCGAGTCGACCAACACCGGTGGGGTTACGCCCCACCACGGGATACGCAACAACCCTGACGGCGGTATCCGTCCCGGTATTCGACCGGGCGTGAGACCCAACCAGCCGGTTCGCCCGGGTATTCGCCCCGGTATCCGCCCAGGTATTCGGCCCAACACGCCAACCACGCCGGATGGCAACAGTGAAACAGAAAACACCGGCCCGGTGGATCCGATGGACATTCTCTATCCGGTGAAGCCGGAAGAGAAGAAGATCCAGGCCGGTGACTTCAAGTTTGAAATCACCTGGACCATCCGCCTGCTTCGGCCGGACCAGTCGCGGTCGGGCAACGAAGTGAAAGGCGACAGTGACGGAAAGCAACCCCCGGACCAGCCCGGCAAGCAAGCCGACAACTCGAACACAACCCACGAAAATGATGCGGAGGTGCGCTCATGAAAAGTGTCATTGATTTCATCAAGGGCAGTCCCATCGTGCTCGTTTCGCTGCTGATTGTGGTGGCCTGCGTGGCGTTTCTGTTCCTCGTGGTCCGCTCCGGAGCCGAGACGTTCAAGGAAGATGTCAAGAAACGGACATCGGTGGTCAATCAGATCCGCCAATTGGAAAAAACGTCCTTTCGGTATCCGGACGCTGACCCTGATAAGCCGTATCGCGAAGCCAAAGCCGCAATCAACAAGGCGACCCTTGAAGAGTTGGATCGTATTCACGATACGATGCACAAGCAGTACAAGGACATCTTCGCGGAAGTTGCCAACTACAACCGCACCGGCGATAAGACCAGTTCGGAAGTAGGCCCGAACGTCCACGCGCCGATGCACAAGGATCTTTTCCCAGACGCGACGGCGGACGATGTACTTTACGGTGGCAAGATCGCCTATCTCGATCAACTCAAAGGCATGCTCGGCCCAGAAGTGCCCAACGAACCTATGCCGCGCATCAACGCCGGCGACCGTCACGACGCGGTGGCCGCCGACGAGCAACTTCAGAAAATTGAAACGCGCTTTGTGGACAGCCGACTGGTCAAGTCCGTCAGCGAATTATCCGAAGCGGACCAGAAACAACTTTGGAGTCGCAAGCGGGAACGATTGCACAATATCATCACCAACAATGCCCGGAAGATTGACGTTTACGCCACACTGGATCCGGATGCTGATACCTTCCCGTTGCACATTGGCCAGTGGGCGAAGAACCCAAAGCGACCGGACCTCAAGGAACTGTGGGAAGGCCAGCAAAATCTGTGGATTCAGCAGGACATTCTTCGCGCCATCCAGCGTGCCAACAACGCCGACTCCCCGTTGAACAATGAAAAGAATGTCATGACCAATCCGGTCAAGCATTTGCTGAGCATTCAGGTGGTGCCCGGATACGTGGGTGTTGACGGCCATGGCGCCATGGACACGGCGAAAACGTTTGAGGGCCTTCGCGGTCGCGACCGTGAAGACGGGGGCGTCAACTTCAACCTCGAAGAACGCCGCGGGCTTCGTCAGACGCCGAACTTTGCACCCAACAACCCACGCGGGCCGCAGGCGAACGCCAAGGAACTGGTCAAGCAGTTTGCCCAGAGTCCCGACAAGCCGCTGCGCGAGGATTTTGAGTATTCCGCCACCAGTCGCATCAGCAACCAACTGTACGACGTGCGTCACGCTCGACTGCTGGTCATCGTCGATTACCGGCAACTGCCGATCCTCATGCGTGAGTTGTCGCAGGTCAATTTGATGACCGTGCTCAACGTCCGCATCACCGACGTCGATGAGTACCAATCCCTGCGCAACGGTTACTACTATGGCGACGCCGACGCGGTCGAAGTGGAATTGCTGATCGAAACCATCTGGTTGCGCGACTGGACCAAGCAATACATGCCTGAGCCGGTTCGCAAGATGCTGTATGTCGACGTGGATGAAAAGGACGCAAAGGCGGCCGGTCAGCCGGCCAAGAAGTGATCGCCTTTCAAGGCCCTTGCGTTGTGCTTTCCAGACTTTGATTCACCACGCCCAAACGGAGACTTCCCATGAGGCTGGAACAAAAAACATTCGCTGAAAAATACATTGAGAAGATTATTCTTCTGGTGGCTGTGCTGATTGCCGTCGCCATCGTCTACCTGTTTGTCCTGAACGACTACAGCGTGGAAATGAAACCGGGTGCCCAGGCCATGAATCCCGGCAAGATCGAAGAAGACATTCGCCGCAAGGCCAAACTGCTCAACGACAAGATCCGCAGCGACAAGATCGCGCCTGAAATCGACGGCTTTCAGGTGCCCAACTATGTCGCGCGCTTCTGGGACCGCCACGGCCAGGAACTGCTGGCCAACAATACCATGCCGCCGATGGCGAACGTGGGTGAGCCCATTCATCAAATTACATCGGGACCAGGGAACGGCATTCCCATCGAACCGGTTCTGCCACCTGCGCCGTTTGAACTCGTCGTGCGCAGCTCGAACCACGTCGTGGAAGATTCGCAGATCATTGAAGCCGCGCTGTATGACCAGTACCGAGGTGAATTCCCGGACGAGCCGGAGCAGGTCATCAGGGAACACGTGAGCATGCTGGTCAAAAAGATTGACCAGTTGGTGGGCCCGCAAGAGCCTCGCGACATCGTGCATCACCTGCTTCGCGCCAAGGTGGACCTCGAAAAGTACAAGCAGGCGATCCTCGCCGTTGACAAGGACGTCCGTATGCCGGAAACGTGGTGGGAAATCTACAGCAACTTCCTCGCTGACGTGGTGGTGGAACGGCAAACACTTGACCCGCAAACCGGTGAGTGGGGCGATTTGACCGAAATCCAGCCGTTGCCAGGTTCGGTGATTGACAACAATCGGCAACAGATTGAATTCCTGGCCAACATGCCCGCGCCGGCTGATGGACAGGTGGACAATAAGGGCCAGATCACGACCGATCTGATCGAACTGATGCGATCCCGAGCGCGAGACATCGCCAATCCGCAGGAGTTGCTCTATCGCAACTACACTCTGCTCAACAAGGATGAAAAACTTCCGGAAAACAAGAATCTCACGGATGAAGAAAAAGCCGAGCTTTATGAAGTGCGCCACAAGATCAATCAGGAAGAAGCCAAGCTACGGCGGTTGACCGGATCGGACGTGACGCAGGGCCCGCGCCGAGTGAACCCGCGCGGCATCTATGAAGACGAACTGAATCCGCCGCCCACGCGTCCGACACCCGGCCGCCCCACGCCTCGCCCGGGCAACACCGGCGCCGATGGCAAGGGTCGTCCCGACCCCAAAGCCGCGCGTGAGAAACGCCGACAGGATCAGATCAAGGCGATCGAGGACAAACTCGACGCCCTCTATCAGCGCAAAGCGGAACTTGAAGGCACTGCCGATCCGGATGCCGGTGACGGTCGTGACGGTTCACGCGGCAATCCTCCGATTGGTGAGGAATACCAACGCGACCGTTTCAATCGCAACCCACAAAATACGCGCGGCCGCCGACCGAACGGTCGCCGTGGGTTCAACGAGTTCGGACAACCGGACGAGTCAGGCAAACTGCCCGTGGTGGATGTGCTCAGCCACGATGTGACTGCCGAACATGGCAAGACGTATCGCTACCGCATGGTTTACAAAGTGGTCAACCCGCTTTATCAGAAAGACGTGACGCCGGAAGAGGTCAAGAAGGAACACTTCGACAAACTTCTCGTAGCATCGGAGCCGAGCGAATGGTCGGAGCCGATCACCGTGGAGCCGAAGATGTACCTGTTTGTGAACGACGCCTCGGCGCAAGCCAACTCGGCAACGTTTGAAGTTTACTCCATCCACGATGGCCGCCGCATGAAGCACGTGTTCAAGGCATCGCCGGGTGACCCGGTCGGCGGCAAGGCCAAAGTGGAAGTACGCGAGCAGGGCGTGGACGATCGTTCCACCGTGCCCGTGGAAAAGGAAATCAATCTTGCCGCACCGGTCGTGTTGGTCGACGTCAAGGAACCGCCCAAGGCGCCCGGCGCCATTGGCAGCCGTGGACCGATCACCGTCATTCTCGCCGACACGACCACGGGTCGCATTACCGTTCGCAACCTCCAGGACGATCGCGCCAACACCCTGCGAAAGGATCTGGACAACAAAGCAGCCAGCAGCGCGCGAACATCGGTCGGCCTCAATCGCTGAACCCTTCAAATTAGAGAATCAATCTGCCCAAACACCCTCGGCGTTGTTCGCCGAGGGTTTTCTTATAGGAACTAGATGATGGTGATTCCGCTTCGCATTCCGGTCGATAATCTTTCCATCATGCGAAGCACTGTTCCAGCTCGAAATATGAATCCGTTAAACGATATGGGTGAGGTAATCGACCGTAAGGAACTTCGCCGGCATGGTCGGATTCGTACCCAGGGTCTTACTGCCAAGATCAGCCTGACTCGGTCTGCGATTGTGGATAATGTGTCGGCGTCCGGCTTGGGGCTGCGCTACAATGGCCGGGCTCGACATCAGGTTGGTGATCGCATTCGACTCAAACTCCAATGGCGAAAGTCAACCATTCCTGTGGATGTGGTCGTCGTGTCTGTGCGCAGCGAAGGGGGCACAACCATCCTTGGCCTTGAGTTTGACCCATCGACGCAGGGTCAGG
>JANQKH010000391.1 GCA_028281215.1 Phycisphaeraceae bacterium
CCGTACCCATGCCGGCGCCACAGAAAAAAGGCGGCGGCGTGATCGCCAAACTGTTCGGCACCATGCTGATCTCACTGTTCATTCTTTCCGTCCTGCTGAACGTTTATCTCGGCAGTCTACTGATGGCGATGATGGCCGGCCCGCGCGAGGTGCCCTACCGCGCCGGCGACACCGCTGAACGCATTGTCATCGTGCCCATCACCGGCGCGATCACCGGCAATACCGAGGCGTTCGTCACCGCCGCGTTCGATGCCATGGACGAAAACCCCAACAACCTACCCAAAGCCGTGATTATCCGCGTCGATTCACCCGGCGGCGCCGTCGGCCCCTCCGATCGCATCCTCGAACGCATCAACCGATTCAAGCAGGACCACCAGGGCATCAAGATCGTCGCCAGCTACGGCTCGATCGCGGCGAGCGGTGGATATTACGTTTCCTGTTCCGCGGACCACATCATGGCTGAACCGATCTGCATCAATGGTTCGATCGGTGTGATCGCACAGATTCCGACCTTTGAAAAGATGCTCGACAATCTGGGCATCGAACCGGTGACCATCGTCGCTGACGGATCGCCGAAGAAGGACGTCGCCAACAACATGATGCGTTCGTTCAACGAAGAAGACGTGGCCAAGTTCAAAGAGATTTTGAATCAGGCGCACGACCGTTTTGTTGATGTGGTGCACACCGGCCGCAAGACCGTACACGCCGACCTCAAGCGTGAAGATATCGCCGCCGTCGCCAACGGCAACACCTACACCACCGCCCAGGCGATCGAGCACAAACTGATCGACAGCGAAGGTTATCTGGAAGACGCGATCAACGAAACGATCAAACTCGCCGGCATCAGTTCCAAACCGCGCATCACCGTCGTCCAATCGCCCCGCCGATTTACCATGATGGACATGCTCGGCAAAGCCGCCAGCGACGAACCCATCATCAACCTGGACGGCCAACAAATCCGCGAAACGCTGATCGACTTGTCGACGCCGAGGATTGAGTACCGGTACACCGGGGCATATTGATTGACAACGTGAAAACAACGAATCTCTGAACAGGCCCGGTTTCAACCGGGCCTGTTTCTATTTGGCCCCGGACTCCCAACATGACGCAAGACATGCCATAACTCGGCGGCAACAAACCTGATGTCGCATGCCGCGCACCGACCTGCTTCTCATTCCAGCGCAAGCTGGAATCCACAAAAACCTCAGCCGCGCCGACAACCATGGATTCCTGTTTTCACAGGAATGACTTGGGAATGCATAAAGTTGAAACCGGGGCCTAATATCGCGACACCACCACCCATCCCACCAAAACCCCACATCCATCCGGTATAATCACATCAACTCTCAGGGCATCCAATGTCTGCCATTCACCGAATCCGCGGATTCTCCCTCATGGAAATGCTCGTCGTGATCTCCGTGATCACCATGCTGATGGCGATGTTGTTGCCCGCACTCGGCAAAGCGCGCTACCGCGCCAGGCTCGTCAAGTGTCAGGTCAACATTGATTCGCAGTTCCAGGCGCAAACCGTGCTCGCCGACGAACACAACGGCCGGTTCTGGCAGCACAACGATTACAGCGCTGACTATCTCCGCTCCGGCAACGCCGACAACAGCGTGTGGGAGACGATTCATCGCGGCCGATACCTTTCCGACGGCATGGCGACCATCTGTCCCATCCAGGAAAAAGCCGGCGGCGTGTGGGACAACGCCGCGCATGTGCGATATACGGATCCCTACTGGGACGGTTCAACTTACGCCGGTTGGTACGCCGAAACGCCGCAGGTGCTGACCACCTACATGTGGTTCGCCAACTACCAGACCGGCAACGGCACCGTGCCGAACGGTGTGCCCACATTGTTTCTTTCCGTCGATGGTCAAGCTGAACCCGTTTGGCCGAAGACGATCCAACAGGCAACCAGCGATGCCGCCGTCGTCACCCATCGCATCTCCGGCGGACCGGGTTACGCGTCACACGACCTGGGCCACCTCGGCCTCGGTCTGGCGATCGACGCAAGCCAACTGCTCAAATACACACCCGAACAACCCGTCGGATTCGCAGACGGCCACGTCATCGCTCGCACACCCACCGAAATCAAACAACGCACACTCATCAACTCCGGCGGCATCGGGTATTACTGGTACTAAAAACGGAGCCCGGGGCTCAACAAACATCACCATCCCACGTTGAACGGAGTCAACACCATGAAATCCTTTGGCTGGTTCTTCCTTGCCGGCGCGTTTTATTGGGCCACGACATCCGCCGGCAACTTCTCTTGGTTTATTGACAGCACCTCGATCATCTGGATCGCGCTCACCGTCATGGGCGGACTCTGGGCATCGTTCGGCCCCGGGCCTGTGTACGCCGCGTTTGAATCCATGCTGCTCAACAAACCGATGGACGCCGACCAGAAAAGGCGTTTCGCCAGTGTCTTCCGCCAGGGCCATCAACTGTCGTGGGGTTCCGGCCTGATCGGCATGTTCATCGGGCTGATCGTCATGCTCCAGAACATGGACGATCCCGCCGCCATCGGACCCGGCATGGCGGTCGCCCTGCTCGTCGCCTTCTACGGCGCAATCCTCGCCGAGTTCCTCTTCGGCCCACTCCACTACGCGATCATGAATCGAACCGCCATCCCCCACAACACGCACGACGCCGAAGCGAACGAAAAAACAGACGAACAAAAGAGAGCAGGTAAAACCGATGACGACGACGAACTGGACAAGGAACACACCCGCCTCAACGGCAAAATGACCGGCATCGCCTCGGCTGTGATCTTCCTCATCGTGACCAGCCTCTTCATCGTGACGCTCTCGGTCTCCGAAGCCTCCAATATGGACATCTGGCGGATCAAATCCCAACAGGTCAAAGAATCGTTCGGACCTGACGGCACCGGCGGCGATCCATCCTCGGAACTGATCGACAAACTCGATGCTATCAAGAACATCAATCCAGATGAGTAGCGACAACCCAGTGCGTAACAATACTTCCACTCCCCACCGAGCCGGGCTTTGCGAGCCCGATTCGAGCGAAGCTCGATCAACTGAACCGCCGAACGTGAAGGTGTCGGCGAGGGTCAAGACATATCAGACACCGTTTCAATCCCATTGGTTTTCAGATCGATCCCCTTGTTAGCCGGTAGTGCGATCACGGCTAAACTGGCTCATGAAAGTAATAGCACAGACCATCGGGCGCGACGACGGAAAACACCTGATACCTTTGGCCATCACGCTCATCAACGCGCAAGTTGCTGATTTCCACGCCCCTGGACGATAGTTCGTCCTTCACGCCCTGAATGTTGCGGACCAAAACAGCCGCGCCATCCTGCGAGGCATCGCCACCGTTCACGGCAAAGCCAATTCTGGTGTCATCACGCTCCAGTATGACCGTCGGTACTGGCTCCACTCTGCGTTCAACCTCGATCATGCCGAAATGCGTTGAGTACCACGCTACCGCAACATCCAGATCGGTCACGGGAAGCGCCAACACATCCTGCTGATAAGGAAACGCAGCTTTGAATTCTTGCGCATTGGCCATTGAACTTAAGTCCGCTCTGCTCTCCGATATGACATGCTTGCGTGCGCCTAACGACCGAGGTAACCGGGTTGGTGGACCAACGGAGTTGACGTTGGCATACCGATGAATTGTAAACGAAGGAAAAGTCGTTGAAAAACAGAGAGGCGAGCCAACTTCGGTTCACCGATTTGTTATTCGTCTTTCTGTTCATCCACGTCGTCGGACGGTTCCTGATACGTGGATTCAAACTCGTCTCGAAACTCGACAATGTTCTCGTGAAGCGACTCAAGCATCTGCTTCCGTGTGCCTATGTTGTCGAGAAATCGCTTGAGCGCATCTTTCGACATCTCCATCTGGCGAAGACGATCTGCGACAGTGCTTGCCTCATGTTCGATCACCAACACGTGGCCGATTTCATGCGAGAGCAACGAGCTAATTGACTGTTTGTCAAGATCCGGCATGGCCGGTGGAAGGCCATGCAACGATCGAATTAGGCTCTCCACATTGCTGTCAAAGGTCTTGGAACCGGGACGTCCTTTTGTCCAATCGTGATAGATAAGGCGCGCGTATCGCGGTGGCAAGGGTGTGTCATCAAGGCGGATCACTTGGATCCCAAAGTTGGAGTCTTTGATACTGCGTGCGATGGCCAGTTCATCTTCGAACTGCACATAGTCCGATTCGGATGCGGCTTGAGACCAGAAGAGTATCAAGGCGGTAGCACGCGCGATATTGCTTTCGATTTCGTCGGTAAGTGTTTTTCCGGGCCGGAAGCTCCATTCATCGAGTATGGCGTCCATCCCAGCAGAGCGAATTTGATTCCCCACTTCGCGAACCACAGGCTTGTCGGTCGCTTGGTGCGAGAGGAACACGTTGTGGCGTGGATTGGGAATTGCATCACCCATAACGAATAACAGTTGATGAGTCGGAATTTTTCCGTTGTTCTGGTGATTGCCTTGGAACAACGGAAACCGGAACACCGTTTTACGGCGGTGTTCCGACCGGATGTCCTTCACCCGGGTATGCCCAATTATCGCGAAGCCTCGCACATCGGTCAATGACAATCGCGGAGCTACGAACATCTTGCAGCGAGTTGATGGATGTGGCTCTTCATCATTCTCACAGCCCAGTAGGTCCGGGCCTGCCCGGACACGGTTGGAAGTTGTGGTTTCATGCCTGTCCGGGCGGGCTCGGACCTACGTTCTGATCTGTGTGCCACGGCTGGCAAGCCAGCCATGGCACACAGATCGGACTAAATGCTTTCGCCCTGTGGCCGAATTTTCGAACTTGAAAGTTCGGTATAATTTTGGTATGCTCACAAGCCATGTCTCACCGGACGGGACACCCTGGGTTATCGCATGCGCCGCGGTTGTCGCTGGAGGGGTTTGGCCGCCGTGAGGGTTTGGCGTCGCCGGCGGTGGTTGTGTGTTTCGACGCCACGCGCACAAACATCGGCACCGGGTTTTCGCTGCGGCGCCTGGTGACGATGTCTGTGCGCATAGATGTCGTCATTTCGTGTCCGCCGGACATGTCCGGACACGCTGCGGACATGATTCCGGACATCAGAACCGGCGTTTGGGGGCGAAAAATGAGGTCCGGACGTCCGAACATTTTGGCCGGACATGGCATAAAGACTTTGATTAACGTGGCTTACATTGATTTTTCCGATTCCGGACACCCCCCATGTCCGGACATGCACGTTTGTGCGCGCGGGTTGTTCAAGGATTGTGCGCGAGTGTGCCCAGTGAGCCGCGACGTGTCGTCGCGGGTGGAGTCTGGTGAGGAACTGAGGAACATTTTGATTGGATTGGAAATCGTGGAGGTAACCGGACGGCCTTTGCACTGGCAGGCGAGTTGCCAGCGGAACCATGTGCGCATCCAGTTGTGCCATGTCTTGGCACGACGCAGGTCGGGGGCATGTCGCAACAAGTTGATGCGTTCACACCGCCCAGCGGGTGACCGGTTGGCCTCTTCGCTCGAGTGCGACATCGACGGCTTGCTGTTGCTGCTCGTTCAACTGCCAACCCATGGCGCCGGCGGTGTCCTTAATTTGATCTGGACGTTTGGCGCCGCAGATGGCGGTGGTGATGCCGGGTTGCTGGATGGCCCAGTTGATGGTGAGTTGGGCGAGGGTCTTACCGGCGCTTTCGGCGATGGGTCGCAGGTCGTCGATCAGATCCTGGTTCTTCTCCCATTCGTCGCCCTGGAACATGGGGTATTTGGGGCGGCCGTCTTTGGGATCGAACTGGTGGTCGCGTGGGAGTTTGCCGGCGAGGAGACCTTTCATGAGCGGCCAATAGATGCAGATGGAAATCTGTTGTTCGATACACCATGGGACGATGTCGGTTTCGATGTCGCGCAGAATCATGTTGTAAGGCGGTTGAAATGCAGTGATCGGACAGACTTCCTGGAAGGCTTGGAGTTGTTGAAGGTCGAGGTTGGAAACACCGACGCTTTGTGTTTTGCCTTCGTCCATAAGTCGTTTGAGCTCACCGGCCGACTCTTCAAGCGGCACGTCGGGGTCGGGAGCATGAAGGTAGTAGAGTTCAACGCGGTCGGTGCCGAGGCGTTGCAGGCTGGTTTCACATTCACGGCGAAGCGCTTCGGGGCTGGCGTCGTGCACCATCTTTTTGTTGTCATCCCAGTGCAGGCCGCCTTTGGTCGCGATGACAAGTTGGTCGCGGCGCGAAGGCGAACACTCAACCAGCGCGAGGCGGATGAGGGTTTCGCTTTCGCCTTGGTGGCCGTAGATGTAGGCGGTGTCGAGGAAGTTGATGCCTGCTTCGATGGTTGCTTCGAGCGTGGCAAGACTGGACGCTTCGGTAACGCCGAGCGAGGTAACGCCGGCGATGGGCCAGCATCCCAGGCTGACGGCGGAGACGCGGAGGTTGGATCGGCCGAGGGGGCGGAGGTCGGGGTTGGGGATGGGCATGGGGTCAGGTTAGCGAACCGGGATTGGATTGGGCGATTGGGAAAACCCGACCGGCGA
>JANQKH010000412.1 GCA_028281215.1 Phycisphaeraceae bacterium
GGTTTTGCCGCGCGGGGTGAGTTGCGCCGGCAGGTAGGGCACGTGATCGACGTGGTGCCGACGCTGCTTGAAGCGGCGGGCGGCAAGGCGCCGACGCAATGGAAAGGGGTGGCAGTACCACCGCCGCCGGGCAAAAGTTTGTTGCCCGCGCTGGTGAAAGACGGCGCGGTAGGCAGTCGCGAACTGTGGTGGTCGCATGAAGGTCATCACGCGCTGCGCGACGGCGATGTGAAGATCGTCAAAGCAAAAGGCGAAGAATGGGAAGTGTTCTTCCTTGATGAAGATCCGACTGAGTCGGTGGATATCGCTGCGGTCAAGCCGGGCATCATCAGACGGCTGAGAGCGCGGTGGCGGTCGCAGGCCGAGGCATTCGTCAAGCTCGCGCACGCGCAAGTGAAACCTGTCGTCGACAAGAACGCGCCGAAACAGAACCCGCCGAAGAAAAATCTGATTCTGCCGGGCGAGGTGTTTCGCGTGGCGGGACGCACAGCGTTTGTGATGTGGCCGGAGAAGTCCAAGCGCACGTCGCCGCAGCCATGGGTGTTTTATTCGCTGACGTTGCCGGGTCTGCCCGATCGTCATGAGAAGTGGATGCACGAACAGTTTTTGGATGCGGGCGTCGCAATCGCCGGGATCGATATCGGTGAAGCGTACGGCAGCCCGACTGGCCGAAAACAGTTCGACGCGATGTATGCGCATGTAACGGAGCAGTACCGCCTGGCGAAGAAGGTGTGCATGCTTGGGCGAAGCCGGGGCGGCTTGTGGATGACCAGTTGGGCGAGTCGCAACATCGACAAGGTGTCAGGCATCGCGGGCATATATCCGGTGTTTGATCTGCGCAGCTATCCGGGATTGAAGCGTGCAGCGCCGGCGTTTGGTCTGTCGGCAAAACAACTCGAAGCGAAGTTGACCGAGCACAACCCGATCGCCCAGGTGGACCGCCTCGCCCAGGCGAAGGTGCCGATGTATCTGATTCACGGCGACGTGGACAAGGTGGTGCCGTTGGCGGCGAACTCCGGTGCGGTCGCAGGTATTTACAAAGCTCGTGGCCGGGGCGGAGCGGTTGAGCTGGAGGTGCTCAAAGGCCAGGGCCACAACTTTTTCACGGGGTTTTTCCGCAGTGAGAACTTGGTGCAGTTCGTGATCCGACAAGCGAAAGCGGGCGCCCAGGTGGACTGAAATCGCCCTGGCGGGGCCATCACGGCGGAAAAAGGATTCCAGTCTCTCAAAAGGCATGCTGACGCGGCGAGCGTGCGGACGGGGTTTGCCGCATTGGAATCGCGACCGGACAAAGCCACCGATCGAAACGGCCGGTCCGACTTTGGTGAGCAGCGCGAGCCCACGGCGGGATCAGCGTAGCTGGAAACCCGGTGGAAAACTTTTGTGGTATGATGTTTTCCGCGAAGCTGGAAACCCCTTGCAGCGTCGCTACTATTTGTCAGCGAATCAACGGCTTGATCGCAATTGTGAAATGGATTTGCTTGACCAGAAGTGTTGCCGAGCGTTCGGTAGAGTGCAAAGTTAGACAGATGAACAGTACCGACTGCGTGGCGACCAGACCCCAACCGGGTGCCCTCCCCAAAGATCACATTCTCGTGAACCGTTCCCGTTCTTTTTCTCTTTCCCCCCGTGATGCCCGAATCCGTCTTCGAGTCGCTATCGATATCGCTACCGAACCGGCTACCCGCATCACACGACTCGGAGTGTTTCGATGAAACTTTATGTAGGCAACATGAACTTTGACACCACGGAAGACAGCTTGCAGCAGTTGTTTTCCAACTACGGCGAAGTGCAAGAGGTGGCGGTCATCACGGATCGCGAAACCGGCCGTCCGCGCGGCTTTGCGTTCGTCACCATGGGCAGCGACGACGCCGGCAAGCAGGCCATCGAAGCCGTCAACGGCACGGAATTCGAAGGCCGCACGCTCGTCGTCAACGAAGCGCGACCCAAGCAACCGCGCGGCGGCGGCGGCGGTGGTTACCGCGGCGGCGGCGGTGGCGGTTACCGCGGCGGCGGTGGCGGCGGCGGCGGCGACCGCTGGTAAATTCAAAGTTCGAAGCGAAAATGAAACCTCGCGCCGTTTGGTGCGAGGTTTTTTTCTTCAAATCATTTAGCCCCCGGCATGCCGGGGGTGACTGAACTGTTGTGCTTGCTCGTTAAACTTCAATTTAATGTCGGCATTCAATCGAAAGGGATCGCATGAATCGTGACCTGCGAACCGGCGTACTCGTGATTGGGTTGTTGCTTACATTGTTTGCGACGTTTTGCATGTGGTTTATTCAGTATCAGATGCCGGGCAGTTCGCCAAGTGATGTGCCGATGGAATATTGGAGTGTGATTGATCGCACCGCCAGGCACCAAGTTGGCGTCGTAGGTGTTCCTTTACTCGTCGGCCATTACCTATGGTTGTTGTTCGCGTGGCGACTGGTGCGACGGATGAATCAGATGGAAACGGCAGGCGGGAATAAGGTAGATCAAACAGAACCCGACAAGTAGACACATTCGTCGCACCACCCGCCGCATGCGGCGGGCTATATGTCGCAATACAATCTCCGCACCATGGCAAACGATCTCTCGCTCCAGCACGAACCGATCACCGATCTTTTCACCGCCGCCGACAACGGCATTGCGGATGCCTTTCGCTTCAGTGATGAGCAACTCGCCTTCTATGAAGCGAACGGCTACATCGCTGGACCGCAGGTGCTCAATGAAGCGCAGATCCAAACGCTGCGCGATGAGCTGGCCGAGTTGACCCAGCCCGGTCACGACGGCAGTGATCTGTGGTACGAATATCACAGCAATGAGTCGGGCGATCCGAACGCGGTGCTGTTTCATGCACTGGGCGCCTGGCGGATCAAGCCGGCGCTGCACGATATTCTCTGGCACGCGGCGATCACGATTCCCGCAAGCCAACTGCTCGGCGGACCCGTGCGGTTCTGGCATGACCAACTGTTCTGCAAGCCGGCGAACGACGGCGGTATCGTTGCGTGGCATCAGGATTACTCGTATTGGACGCGCACGAAGCCGATGCAACACCTGACGTGCTGGATCGGCCTGGACGACTCGACCGTCGACAACGGATGCCTGCATTACGTGCCCGGTTCACACCAGTGGAACCTGCTGCCGTTGACCGACCTGGCGAACAACATGGACGCGATTCAGACTGTCCTCAGTGACGAGCAGCGCGAGCAGTTCAAGCCGGTGGCGGTGGAGTTGAAAGCCGGGCAGTGTTCGTTTCATCATCCGTTGGCGTTGCATGGCAGCTACGAGAACCGTTCGCCGCGGCCGCGACGCGCGATCGTATTGAACTTTTTCCGCGACGGTACGTTGTCGGACAACGATGAACCGATGCTCGTCGGCA
>JANQKH010000421.1 GCA_028281215.1 Phycisphaeraceae bacterium
CTTTTGCTGCCGTCGTAGAAACCGATGAACTGATCACCCGCGAGGATCACACTGTTGATGCGTCGGCAGTATCCGTCCCAACGCTTGTCGATGGCGTCCGGTTCGGGACGAAAGATCACACCCTGCCATTGCCAATGATCAAGATCAGTCGACGTCGCTAACCCCGTCGCGGAGACGCATTGACCGGTGTTGTAAATGTCGTTGGTCGCATGCGCGTCATCGGAAGTTTGAGCCGTTGTTTCCGCCACGCTGAGAATCATGTGATAGATGCCGCTATGCTCGAAGATCACCGGATCCTTCACGCCTTCGAGATTCAGATCACCGGCGCGGAAGAGCACCTTCCGCGCGGCGGGATCGAGCGTCTCCACTGTATCGCTTTGGATGATCGCCGTACACCATCGCCCGTCGGTGGGATCGACGTAGGAGGTGAAGTACCGCCAACCCCCATCGTGGCCGCGCCGGATGGCGCTGCGCTCGATGCTCGTGCTGTCATAGGCCGACTTGCCGACGGTCCACACATCTTCAAATGGCCCGCCGTCCACGCTTTTGGCGATACGCGATTCGCCACCGCGGTCCGGCTCCACGCCGCGCGGTCGCCGAATTCGATGGGTGAGATAGGTCGCTCCGTCTTCCGTATCGAAAAAGACACCGGGTGCGCCGACCCAATATCCTTGTTCAAACCCCACAGGCTCACGGATTAACTCGCCCGTCAAAAACGTCTGCGATTCAAACTTGCTCACCACCATGACTGACCTCATTCAAGGAACCGGGCACTATACCGTTGCGGCCACCTGAACGGGTGTTTCCAAACCCGTCAGCTAGGGTCTGCGTAGTTTGCCTGATTTATCCATATTGACGTGAGGTTAGCCTTCGATTAAATTTATTTTCGCCCAAATGGCGGGAGCGATTATCATTGACTGCTGGTGGGGCGGCCTCAGGGAGCGGAAATTGCTTTTGTTAACAGTGACCCAAGGCCCCGATCGGGGCGCTGATTATCGTTTTATCGGTGAATCGCGCGTGATCATCGGACGCGGAAGTCCCCATTTCAAGCTGGCGGACTTAATGGTGTCGCATGGCCACGCTCGCCTCAAATGCGTTGATGGCCAGTGGTCCATCCGCGATCTGAAATCCAGAAATGGCACTTTTGTCAACGATCGCCGTATCGCCGGCGATGTCTCCTTGAAGCAGGGCGACCAAATTCGCGTCGGTTACACCGCCATGACGTTTTCTGTGGTGGACGATCCAGCCGATCCTGTCAGCCTAGACGACGCTGCCTTCGACGCCATCGAATCGCTCAAGACGCTGCCGGATGAGAGTCAGAAATTTGAGACGATCGAATCGCTCATCAAGATGCCGGACGAGCCTGAGCCTGTTTCGGAAACCGCACCTGAACAGGACGCGGATCAAGGCGACGAAACTGAGCAGGCATCTTCGGAAAATCCGCAGCAGGCCGATGCACCTGCCGAGCCAACACCTGTGGCGGAACAATCCGAACCGGCCTCGCCAATCTCTCCGGTGAAACCGAGTGCCGAAGAGGAAAACCGAAACGAATTGATGGGCGTGCTGGCATTTGATCAGGCCAACCCGGATGATGTCGACGATGCACCGGTCATGGCGGAGGGTCCGTTGAATCCTGCGGAAATGAATCGCCACAAACCTTTGCCTCATGATCCGGACGCCAACGACACCCCGGAGTCCACCGACAACGATTGGAACAATCTGGTTCAATCCACGTTGACTGTCAAGGAAAAAGAAGGTTGGGACACACCCGAAGACGAGGACGAGGAAGTCGAACGCACCGATCAAGATGTGCTCAACGATCTTTCCCGCGAGGAAAGTGATGCCGACGAGTCGAAAGAGGAAGCCGTTTCCGACCTGCCTTTTGAAGAATACCTTGCCCAGCAACAGGCCCTTTCAGCCGATGTAAACGCCGGCCAAAAAGCCACGCCTCAAAATCCATGACCGGCGCCGCGGGCACTTCGGTCACCTGAAAAGGGTGTCGCACTTCGGTTTTGCAAAGTGTGCAAACCGATGGAACGAGCACGGTCGACTTAACACCGGCGATCGTTGATCAACGGCGAAGTGTCCATCGAATTGCCCCTTTGATCTTCCCATCTCCTTGCTATACTGGCGGTCGCAGAAACGGATCTGCACGGGATCAGGATGTAACCCCGACACAAGGAGTAGACGAATGGATTCGTCCGACCGATTCGACACCTATCTTCTCGAAACCGACGCTGCAGCAACCGACGATGCACAAGCCACGGAAGCTGCTGCAGAACACCCAACCGACCCCGATATTACTGGCGAAGAAGAATCGCCCGCCTCCAACGGCGATCAAACCATCGCATTCGATGAACCGATCGATGTGATCAAGGGCAACGGCCAAGACCACGACGAACAGACGGCGGACCTTGATGCGAACCCTGATGGTGAATCCGAAACCGTTGACGTGATTTCAGAACGGCCGACGGATGTCGTATCTGACGAACCGATCAGCGTATTTCGCGCGGCTTCGCTGAGTGTGGCGGACGCCATTGAATCCGCCGTGCAGGGCACGGAACAGCGACATTCGACTCTCCAAGCGGATTTTGATCGGTTGTCGGAGCAACACGCCGCCTCAGACGCTCGCCAACAACAGTTGACTCAAAGTGTTGCGTCAATTCAGTCGTGGCAATCGCAATCCGATGGGCGATTGAATCAGGTCGACCTCAAACAACGGTCCATCACCGAATCGCAGAAAGCGATCGGCGAGTCGGTCAACTCCGTGCTGACCAATCAGAAGACGTCCGCCAAATGCTACAACGATGTGATGGCGGCGCTCCATGCGATTCAGGCGACGCAACAACTCGATCAACAGCGAATCGACGAACTGGTCCATCAGTTCGACGCCAAACTGACCGCACTGCGTAAAACGTTGGTTTTCGGTGGGGTGTTGATCGGCGCGCTGGCGGTTGCTGGAGTTGTGGTCGGCCTGCTCTAAACGATATGAACACGCCATCGATTCCCTGGCAACGCCATCCGGCCCTACTACAGGCGCGGCGGCGATCGCTCGAACTTCTCGAACAACTGAGGCAAGAGTTAAATCCATTGGCCGACGCCGTGCACACGATCGCGGTCACCGGTTCGCTCGCCAGGCTCGATGCGGTTGATGCGTCGGATGTCGATCTGATCGTCGTGTTGCGGGATGGCGACGGTGACGACCCCCGCCGCGCTGAAAACCTCATGGGTGAGATTGACGCCACGTTGAAAGGGCACGGGCTGAGCGGCGCGACTGCCGGAGGCATCTATCGCCAACCCACCACCATCGCTGAACTAACCCGTCCCGAATCGCGAGGTGTGGTGAACGAAGCAATGCATGTTTTCGGCCAGCGCATGCAATTGCTGATTGAGTCAAGACCGGTTTGCAATCACGAAGCGTATCGCAGCACACTCGACGCCGCCCTTCATTGGTATTGTCCACCCTGGCAGCCGGGCAGCGGAATTCACCCGACCGATTACCTGCGTCATGATTTGATCCGTTACCACCATGCCTATCGCATTGCCAAACTGTGGGCGTTCCAAAGCGATCGTGACGGATGGGCGCTCAAACAAATCAAAGTACGCCATTCGCGCCTTGTGACGTTTGCTTCGATCTTGTTTTCGCTGGCTGATCCAGCGGACACGCCAACGCAACGACACGAACGCTTGGCGACGGCGATACAGGTATCACCGCTTGAGCGACTGGCAAATCTGTTTCATCGATTCGACGTCGATCTGTCCCCACTGTTGGATGCGTATGACTTTTTTGTCGCCGCGATGGCCGACCGAACGACGCGTCACGTTTTGAATGATGCAACTTCGCCGACACACCAAGCCGATGGTCAGACGTACCCGCCGGTGTATGGACGGTTGCTCGACAACGCCCGGCGAATCACCGAAGACTTGACGAAACTGGCGTCTGCTATAGTGCACCAATCCACGTCAATCACATTCGATCAATTTCTTCTTTGAATTCATCACAGCGACAGGAAACGATGGCCGAGTCATTGTCATCCGTTGACATACTGTTGCATCGGCGGCGCGTTGGCAGGCATACGGACACCGAACCCGATTGTCACTTGCTCAATTTCGTGCTTTCCTGCCTTCCTGATGTGCCTCTGCCAAGATATTCAAAAGGCGTCGTGAATTGTGGTTTCGCAGGGGTATCGCACCCTTTAAAACCTTAGAGATTGAACCACGGATTACGGCGATGAGCCATGCAAGTTTGGGTTAAATTTGGTATACTATTAATCCATGTCTCACCGGCTGGGGCAATCTCGGCAATCCCTTATGCGGCCGGTGCCACGTGAGCTATCGATGCACCATGGCGGAAACTCGGACGCGAGAGCGGCCATGTTCTCAAGGTGGAACAGGATGCGAGTTGGCACTGTGATGCCGCAACAGTATCTGGAAGCGCGGGCGACGGGATTTGTGCGCGTATGTGTGGCCAAATTGTGTCCACCGGACATGTCCGGACACGGTTCGGACACGATTCCGGACATCAAAATCGATGATTTTGGGCGAAAAACGGGGGTCGGATGTCCGGACATTGTTCCCGGACATGCCCTTAAGCTTGTATTTGCAAATGACTTAAGTTCGATTTCCGGTGGTCAGGTGTCCCCCTTATGTCCGGACATGAACAAATGTGCGCGCGGTACAAATCTGACTGGTACCAAGGGCAACATGCCTGCCAGTGCGATGGCCACACGACCTCCACGCTATTGGGCCGGTTGCCTAAGGCATGAGAGAGGGAGCGGATCCTTGCTGTTGCAAGTGGTTCGAAGTCGCTTCTTCCATTTCAAATTCCGCCGGAGCATCGTGATGTTGTGCCCATTCCAGCGAGGGGCCCGGTCGTTCTTGCCGATCGGTGGGGCTGCCTGCATTCCATTTGCGTGCAAAAGATTCGACTCGATCGGTGGGCATGGTATACTTGTTCTGCGGTCCGACCCTGTGGAACCTTACCGCCCGCGTGTATTTCGCTGGTTTGAACCGGCCCAATGGCACGCATCTCGTCTTTCTGATCCTTGTTCCACAAAATTTGCTGACGCCGGCCCGGTGAGTGATTGCTGCGCTTGTCGTCTATTGGAAGGAAGGTGGCGTGATGACGTACACCCTCGCTTTGGGTCTCGGTCCCTGGGAAATCGCGGTTGTGTTGCTGGTGCTGCTGTTGCTGTTCGGCAAACGACTGCCGAATGTGATGGGGCATTTTGCCAAGGGAATCAAGGGATTCCGCGCGGAAATCCGCGACACCAGGGAACAGGTGATTCATGGGCCTTCGCCGGCCCGGCAATTGGAACAGGCCGCACACACCGACCCAGCCGATCGTGCAGTGAAAGAATCGACATCGGTTTGAAATCCCCCATGGACCGGTGCGTTGAACGGGATAGGGCGGTATGGAGGGCCGAAGTAGTGCGATCGCCCGAGACCATGAAACCTGCCGACCGAGTCGGTCAAGTGAAACAAACCCGTGGAAATCAAGGTTGCATTAGTCAGTCCTGAAAACCAAATCTTGTGGACGTAGCTATAATGACGTGCTGGTGTGATCCGGTCGATGAAAGAATGGATCACCCAAAGTCGGCGAGCCTCGCCGGTCGACATAAACCATTGAACAAAAAAGACTAACAGGTGACAGTCATGTCCAATACCACACTCGCATTCTTGGGCCACCTGGGCCCGTGGGAAATCCTCATCATCCTTGTGATCGCATTGCTGATCTTCGGCAAACGGCTGCCGGAGGTCGGCAAGAGCTTGGGCAAAGGCATCGTGGAGTTCAAGAAAGGCCTGCACGGCGTCGAGGATGAAATCGAATCCGCCGGTAACGATTCCAACCCGCCCCGGCAGATCGAAGAACAGAACAACTCAACCGTCAACGCCACCAGCAACGAACACGCAGCGGAAGAATCCACCAAAAGCGCGTGACGGGTGGTGCACGCGGCGTAATGTTTACATGCGTGAAGTTTGCATGAGTTGCGCATTCGCCACGTGGTTCACAAACCTGCAAAAATGGTTCGCCAACGCCCCCGTTAGGGCCGTCAAACTTGACGGCAACACAACGATGCGGATACTTGCAGGGGTTGACAACCGGAGGGCGATTAGCTCAGTTGGCTAGAGCGCACGGATCACACCCGTGAGGTCACAGGTTCGAGTCCTGTATCGCCCATTGAAGACAACTCATCGCCGGGACGCGATTTAGCGTTTCCCACCCTTGGGTGGTGCGGCAGTCAGAAAAGTAGGGTCAACCCCACTTTTTTTGAAAGGCTGCATCGTGCCCAAGCTCAAACGACACATTCCCAAACTCTGCAAGCACCACAAAGGTCATGCGTTCGTCAAGATTAACGGGCGAACGATCTGGCTCGGGAAGTACGGATCGGACGAAGCTGATGAGGCCTATCACCGCACGATCAGTGAGTGGCTTGCTAACGGCAGGACGTTGCCGGATGAGCCGGAGGAGATTCAGCCGCACCTCATCACCGTCGAAGAGGTTGCAACGGCATACGGCCGCTGGGCGCAAGAGCGATATAGCAAATCTGAATGGGACACCATTCGTTCAGCCGTCCGTGTCATGGTTCGTCGTTATGGTTCCATGCCGGCGTCTGCATTCGGACCCAATGCTCTTCGAGCCGTGCGAGCTTCGATGATTACCGGCGATCCAGAGGAGGTGCGTTTCGAGAAAAACGACCAAGGAGAAGTACGGGAATTCTCAAGCCCACGTCGCCCGTGGTCCCGGAAGCATGTGAACAAGCAAGTCAGCCGTATTAGAACGGTTTTTCGATGGGCGGCGTCGCATGAGATGTTATCCGATGCGGTTCATCGACGGCTGGAAACCGTGGAATCACTCAAGGCAGGTCAGGTGGGCGTAAAGGAACGGGATCGAATCATGCCAGTTCCTAATGTGCATATTCGCCAAGTGCGGCGGCGCGTTTCTCGACAAGTGCGAGCGTTGATCGACTTGCAACTTCTAACTGGAGCCCGTGCCGGCGAATTAGTGGGAATTCGACCAGTGGATTTCGATCAATCAGAGGAGGTGTGGACATACAGGCCGCTAGAACACAAGACTGCACATCACGATAAGGAACGAACGATCTACTTTGGACCTCGCGCCCAGCGAATAGTCAACCTATTCATACGAGTGGATCGGAACATTAACAGTCCCATATTCAGTCCTCGTGAAGCCAACGCTGAAGCAAAGGCCGTCGGCGCCAGGGGCCAGCGTCGTAAAGACCAGCGAGCGAATATTAACAAAAGCACACGTTCAATCGGCGACCAGTACACAACCGATAGTTACCGTCGTGCGATCCACCGGGCATGTCGAGCCATGGGCATATCGGTTTGGGGCCCCCATCGCCTTAGACACAATGCGGCAACCAATCTCCGCCGACAATTTGGAATCGAAATCACAAGAATCATCTTGGGACATGCCACCGTAGGTATGACAGCCATATATGCTGAGAAGCCGGACTCTAGAATTCGAAAGGCGATCGCTGCATTTGGTTAACATAAAGTCGAAAATCGGAAGGTGTTGCGAATGCCAAATATTCATGATGATCTGGAATGCTATGACATTCTTCGACTCTTGGTGAGATGCGATAATTGGAAGCACGTCGCATTGATTGAAGGAGAAAAGGTGCTCCACAGTTTTGACCGAGAGCATGATGTGTCGATCAGCTTCCTCCGCGACACAGATGCAATTGCAGCCTGGCT